>JAGQQB010000156.1 GCA_020426425.1 Planctomycetaceae bacterium
AGCGCATTTTGTCCGGCGCACCGGAGATTCAAAAACTACTCATTCCGGTGACCGTGGAACTCTCTGGACGCGAATGTGGGTTGCTGCTGGATCAGCAGGACTTACTGAACGAACTGGGACTGCTGGTGGAGCCATTTGGCGGCACGACCCTGCTGCTGACCGGCTATCCCACGCTACTCAAACGGGCCGATCCTGTGAAACTGCTGCGTGACATTGCCGACCTGATGGAAACCTCGGGGACGCGCGTCACCCGCCGCGATCTCCTCGACAGCCTGCTGCAAATGATGGCCTGCAAGGCGGCCATCAAAGCGGGACAACGGTTAACGCCAGAAGAGATCACCGCACTCCTGGAACAGCGGCACTTGTGCGATGATCATCACCACTGTCCCCATGGACGCCCGACAGCACTGACGCTCAACCGGCAGACGCTGGATCGACAGTTTGGCCGCTTGGGGTAGCGGCGCTGGAGCCATGGTCTCCTTATTGCGTACTGAGCCAATGGCACTCGGCATCACCGCGCCCGGATCAATTGGTCGTCTTCCGCGCCTGCAGTTGTGCCGCTGCCGCCTGATAGTTTTGGGCCTGCTGCGTGTACCCTGCCTGTTGGAAAATTGGAACCGCCCTGTTGTACATCTTGATGCAGTAGTCGCTAGGAGCGTTGCCTCGAGTGGTGGGAATGCTGGGGAGGAAGGCCTGATAGAAATCGGCCACGGTCTGGATCGAGGCGCCACTTTCGGTGGCGAGGGTTTCGAGGCGATCGAGCATCTTTGGGACGTATTGCCCCTCCGCTGCGTACTTCTGAATGGCGGCAGCGAGAGATTGAATCGCCTCTGGGGCGCGGTCGGCTTCCTCCAGAAGCATACTCAGCTTGAGCAGCGCGGCAAACGAAAGATCGGGACGACCGGCAGCTGCATAGACTTCGAGCAGTTGATAGTAGTATCCGATTCGTTTGGCGGGATCGGTCTCGAAGGAGGTCAGGTCGTCGAAAATTGTCAGCGTGAAGTCGGGGAAGCGGGCAAAGTTCGCGAACGACTGATTTAGCAGTCCAGTCATCGTCTTGTACTGGAACTTATCCAGCGCGCGGCCCTGTGCCAGTTGAGCGACGGCAGACCAGGCCGGTTCGCACCAGGGATTCATACCAACGACGCTGGAGAGAAAATCGAGCCGCTGCTGAAAGTCAAGCTGGAGTTCGTCTGCCAGCGCAGGATAGACTTCCATGATACGGCGGGCATGCCGGTAGGCCAGAGCGTCGGTTCCGACCTGATGCAGCCGCAGTTCAAGGATGCGGTCGGTCGTCCCGCGACCAGTTTGGGGGTCCGACAGATTGCCGATGTAGTAATGGTCATCGCCATAGCGGCCGTGCGATTCCAGTGAGAAGGTGATGCCACGCGGTGTGGCGGCGAGCAGTTCCACCCACATCACCCAGGCATGGAGATCCCCGGTCCGGGCTTCGCCTCCGACGTATGCGGCAGGGACCCCCAGACTTTTCCCCACGCGCGCGGCGTAGTCCGCCTGCATCGCACAGACGCCGCCAAACTGCAGAATGTTGGGCAGGTTGTACTCCTTGTCAGCGAGTCGGCAGGTCTTCGAGCCGGTTTGCAGCATGACCGTATCGTACGGGACCGTGGAGTAGCATTTGCCATACATGCTGCGGGAGTTGCCGTAGTTCTGCATCGCCCACAACCGTTCCTGACCGGGTGTACGATGGTTGACCGTGTGGATCAGGAATTCCCACGGCACATAGAGCGCCCTGCCTTCCATCACATTTTCGAGTTCGACGAAGTAAGCGAAGTTCTGGACGCCATTCATCAGATCGGTCGGCATGGAGGAATGCGTGCGGCGGGCATGATGCCCGTATTCGTACACTCCCCGCTCATTGTCCCAGACGACGGAAATGGCAATCGCCAGTGAGCCATAACGCTCGATCTGCTTGGGATACGCCGTGCGGAGTTCGTTGAACAGCCGCAGCGCCCCAACAACGTTGTCCAACTTGGAATCAATCGCCGTATAGAGTTCCTCTTTGAGATCGGTTCTGGTGGAAAACCATTCCTGAACTGCGTCGTAGTCGGTCCCGAGGGCAGCCTTAATATCGATGTCGTGCTGCTTCTCAAATTCGTCGGCGAAGGCCTTGCGGACGGCGGCGTAACTGTCGGTGGAAAACAGCTTGCGCGGCTTGCCGGGGCGTGTGGCCCGTTCCTCATACAGCGGCTGGAGCGCCCGGACGAGCACCGGCGTCTCTTTGACCTCGGGCAGCGGTGTTTCCACTGGCTGGACAATAGCAACTGTATCTTCCAGAACACCTTTCAGCGCTTCGATGTCAGCATCGCGATTCTCGGTATACGCGACGAGCAGCAAGTCGCGGCGCATCAGCCTGAGCGGTTCCTTGGCAGTCCACGGCTTGCCGAAAAGCTGATTCCCGAGGCCATCCACCTGCGCCAGGTCTTGCTCTAAGGCCTCTGCAGAGTCATACGCAAACACCTGCAATCCGGCTGCACCGAGTTGCAATGACGAAAGCTTGCCACTGAACGGCAGTTGTGTTTCCGACGGCGTTCCCGGGACAAGCCTGAGATTCCGCTTGCGGAAGTCCGCCATGAGTTGTCGGATGGGATCGTCGTAAGGTGCGACGCGAATAGAAAACGTCTGTTGCGTTTCGAGTGCTGCCTCGGAATTCTCCTGGGCCGCAATGACAACGCTGAGCAACTCGCCCGCTGTGGTCTCTGTCGGTGTCCAGACAAACTCGCCGGTCGCGGCATCAATCGTCGCTGCCGCGAGATCGTCCCCAGGATCCACCAGTCGGTACGTCACCGTTGCCGCCGGGAGATCGGGATCTTCGGCGGTGATTATCAGCTTCGCTGGCACTTCTGGCCGCGCCTGGAACTCGTCCGCTGCGGCGAAGACTGGCGGAGCATCGACTTCCGCCACCTGAATCGGGAACCGCACCTCTAACGTCCTCTCCGCCTGTTTCACCTTGAGCACCACGTTCACGATGCCCGGTCCATCGGCCTCGCCTGGCGTCCACTGGAACTGTTGCAGTGCCGGATCGAACTTGGCCCCATCAGGAGCCTCGACCAAGGCAACGTCCGTGCCTGGCCCAGACAAGACTGGGAGATTGATCGTCAGCAATTTCCCCTCGGTCGCCTGTTGCTGAGCCACCTCCTGCACAGCGGCCTGCGGCTGCCGAGATTTCGGCAGTGTGTACCAGACCCCAGCCCCGAGGGCGGCCAACCCCAGGAGCACGAACAACCACACTTTCAGCACTCCGCTACGCCGCCTGCGACGCAGCGGGGTGGGAGATGATGTATCAAGTTGAAAGCCAGCGGCCGACGCTGCCGCTGCCATCCCTACCGAACTCGGTCCGGGATCATTCGGCGGGTTCAGGTGCTGTTGGCCCGGTGCATTTATGGCAGGGGCCATTTCCTCTGTCGCCAACTCCGGCACCTGCACCGCATGTCCACACTTGGGACAGTGCACCTGCCTGCCCGCCAGCTTCGGCTTCAGCTTGAGTCGAGACTGACACCCCGAACAGATCATCACCAACATATGCCACCTCGCAGCCAAACTGCCCGTATTCGCTCAGGATATCCTGCCGAAGGAGGAGTGGGAACAGCTGGCAGGGGATTGCCGCTCGCAAACCAGCAGCGTGCGTCTGACAGATGAGGCACATACCCGACGCTGCGAGCGCCAGTGGCGTCTGCCTGATGCATGGCAGATGCCGTTTGTGGGAGCATCGCCGACTGTCGAACGTCCAGGGACACAGGCTGCGATGCGATCTGAGGATTCAACGATGTCGAACAACCTCGTGCCTTCGCGTGAGCCATTTTCGGTGGCAGCGGCGCGCCCCTGGTTCGACTGTACGCTGCGAGCAGACGGCCTCGATTTCCTCACCGCGAAGCGCAAAGCACCAACCGCCTGCGTGCTCAACCGGTCCAATGGATGCGTTGAAACATCTCCAACAACTTCGCCCCGCGCGCTGGATTCAGCTGAGTCACATGAGCAATGCGGCCGCGCAGGTGCGCGGCAAAGTTCTCAACGTCCTCACGATTCTGCGACTGCGGTCCCTGTCGCAGGCAGTTGTGGAGCGTGGCCTTCAGCCGATCATACTCACGCCGCGACACATTCGTTCGCTGGTTCACCACAACGCCGGTCACCACTTGTCGCTGATTGCTGCGGACCAACCGCCGCTTGCGAAGATTGAGCACGAACCGCTCGCTCCGCACGATGCGCTGGCACAGCGGAATGAACTCACTCAGCGCCGGCAGCACGCGGGCTTCACCAGAAAAGGTAAGGTCATCGGCGTACCGGGTGTAGTTGACGTGATATGTCTTCGCCAAGCCTTGCAGACGCACATCGAGCCCATAGGCTGAGAGATTGGCCAGTGCCGGGGAAGTTGGTGCCCCTTGTGGCAAATGGGCGGCCCGATACGGGGCCAGCGACCAGTGCCAGCCGGGCAGCCCTTCGGGGTTCTTCACTTGTTCTGGCAAGGCCGTTGTAGTGAGACGCGCCAGCCAGAGGGAAACCTCGCGGCTGAATCCCAAACTGCGGAAGATCCCCACTACCCGGCTGTAGCGGACCGTCGTGTAGAAATTCTCCAAGTCGAACTTGAGCACGAACCGTTGCCCAACATGTGGCCGGGCGTTTGTCACAATCGAACGACCCTCAACAAAACCATGCGCGGCGGGATGCGGCGGGACGTGATTCAGAATCCCTTCCAGGATCTGGGTCTGTACCGCCCTGAGCTTCTCCTTCGGCGCTTCAATCAACCGATGCCCGTCCGTCCGCTTGCGGATCCATTGATAATGGTAATGTGCCTCGCGAACCGTCGGCGGACGCCGTTCGCGGTGTTGCCGCTGTGTCAGCCATGCCAGTCGACCGACCGGGATCTGCAACCAATCGGCGAGATCCTGAGGCGTTCGCAACACCGGCAAGCCGTAGTATTCGAGCCAGCGAGGATCTGCATCTTGAGACAGATCGAGATAGCCATGACGCGGCCCCTGGCGAGGATCGACACTGCACGTAGCAAACAGATACGGCTTCTCGGCGACCTGTTCCCGCGAGGCAGACGTGGGGACCAGGGAACTTTCGTACCGCAAGGGGCGAAGCGAGACGCGCACACGTTCTCGTCGCCCGGCATTGCGTTGCCGCGACTGGTACCGCATGCGTTGCCGATGCTGTTCCGCCGGAGTCATTGCGGACGTGGCAGCGCTGGCCGAACCCGATTCCGCAGGCCTCTCCAGCGGGGAATCATCGCCCGATTGCGTCGCGGTGGTCGGAGCGGGACTGCCGAACAGCAATCGCTTGATGAACTCAAACAGTCCCATATCGAGGCGGTATCTGATTATTGATGCAGTCGAGTCTCGTCACGAAACGAACGTGCGACACGCATAAGCATCATGAACGCATCTCTGATGCGAAAACAAAAGTGGTTCGAGGGTCGCACAACGAATCCTGTGGCGAAGCTTGCGGCGACGACATCTCGTCGCTGCCAAGCTTCTTCCAATGAGAATCGAACAACACTTCACTCGTGGGGTAACCCCACAATGTCCCGAAGGACAGGGCTTGTGCGACCCCCGAACCATGACGCGATTATGGAAGCACCTGCGATTGGACGTCAATCCTGATTGCTGGGCTTGCTTCCGGACTGCAGTTTCTTCAATTCTCGCTGGACCGCGAAGTAGGACCGCTTGGGCGTGCCATCGTCATGAAACATGGTCCCTTTGAGTTCCGGACGCTGAATGTCCTGATCCCGCAGTTGCCACGCGTTCCAGGTGACCAGTCCCTCATGGCGATGCTCCATGACAGCACGCACGATCGCCGCAAAGGTCGCCGCCTGGGCCGCCTCGTCGTTGGCCTTCTCCCCCCTCATCCACACGGTGTTCTCGGTGACATGGAACTCCAGATCGTGTTGATGCGCCCAGGTCATCAGTTCGTGCAAATGCCGGATGTTGTCCGGCTCCAGCTCCCAGCCAGCGTCGACATGCCCCTGCCAGCCGATGCCATCGACGCGAATCCCCTGCTCTCGCAGATACAGCACCGTCGCTTTCACCTTGTCCCACATCGGTTGCTGCATGCCCGCGTGCTGATTGATCAATAGCTTGATGTCCGGCGCATGCTGGTCCGCCAGTTCGAACGCTCGCTTGATGTAGAGCGGGGGTCTCACAGGATGCGATTCATCAAACCCAATTTGCGTCCAGGGATTCTGCCACTTGCCCACGCCCGGTTTGGGGCCGAACCATTCCCCCTTGTCGGTCACCGATTCGTTCACGACATCCATCCAGCGAATGTGCGAGCGACCGTTGTATCGTTTGCACAGCGCGGTGATGTACTCCTCCAGATTCCGCAGCAGTTCCTCCGCCGTGCGATGGTCTTCCTCCGCCCAGGCCGAACATTGCGGACTGAGCGGCGAATGCAGCCGCATCAGAAAGTGATGTTCGGCACAGTAATCGGCCATCAAGTCCGGCTTCTTCCAGCGCCACACGCCCGGCTCAGGATGGATCGCCGTCTGCTTGAACTCATTTGCCGGAGTTACGAACTCGAAGTCCCGCAACAGATTCTCTTCGGCCCTGGTCCCCAAATACCCTGAACTGATCGTCGCCCCCACCAGCATCCCGGTCGATCTGTCCAGCGGGACCAGATCCTTGAAACGCGGACCGCGAAGCGCCGCCGGTTCGTCCCCCCAGACCAACGCTGGCCTCAACATTGCCGGACCAATCGGGACCAGCAGTCCAAACATCAGGAGCAGCACCGCCCGACGCGGTTGTGGACAGTCACACATGAGTCACATTCCCGAAGCAAACAGACGCGGCCACGCATCAGCCAGAGTGTCCCGCAATGCACATGGTTGTGCAAGAATGAGATCGGCCACTGACCTGCCTTTGAAAACCGGATCTAGATGCCATGTCGGTTTCCGCGACCCTAATGACCGACCTGCAAGATCGCGGTCTGCTCGAGACTACGCTCATCATTTGGATGGGCGAATTCGGTCGCACCCCCACCATCAACAGCAACACCGGTCGCGACCACTTCCCCAATGCCTGGTCCACCGTCCTCGGTGGAGGAGGCATCCAGGGTGGTCAGATTTACGGCGCGACCAACGATTCCGGAATGGAAGTTCGTGAATCCCCCGTTACCGTCCCGCAACTGCTCGCCACCATCTGCGGCGCCCTGGGGCTCGATCACACCCGGCAAAACATGTCCAGCATCGGCCGCCCCATCCCCTTGGTGGAACTGGGTGGGGAACCGATTGTGGAATTACTGCGAGTGTAGCCTCAGACGAAACGGGGCAACGCTGCTGCCATCCATCCACTGCTCAACCGGATGAGTCTGACTGCACGTGCAGTGAAGCGTGTATGGCATGATCGCCCTTCGGCCTGCGTGTTATTGCACCCTGTCGCTAATATTATGGACACGAAGTCCAACCGCCAATCTCGCGGGTTCGTTTCTCCTGGAGCCGTCATGTTTTGCACTGTCGTCGCACCAATCTTGCGGTCGCTTCTGTTCGCTCTGGCGATGTTGTCGCTGGGGGAGGCGGCGACGGCTCAGGCTGCTGATCAGCCAGCCCGCATCTTGCGTGTCTTTCTGCTTTCCGGGCAGTCCAACATGCAGGGGCAGGGGGTGGTCGATCTGGATCATCCTCGGGACTACAACGGGGGGAAGGGGACGCTGCTGTGGGCGCTGGAGCATGCCGAGTCCAAAGACCGCATGCAGCATCTTCGGACTGGGGACGAGTGGGCGGTGCGGGATGATGTCTTTGTGCGGTATCAGACGGAACGCGAACTCAAGAAAGGACCGTTGACGATTGGATTCGCAGGTTATCCTGGTCGACATCACATGGGACTGGAACTGCAGTTCGGGCATGTCGTAGGAGAGCATTTCACCGAGCCGGTGCTGCTGATTAAGACCTGCTGGGGTGGCAAGAGCCTGTTCCAGGACTTCCGGCCTCCCAGTGCCGAGGGTGACACCGGGCCGTACTACACGCAGATGATTCGTGAAACGCGCGCAGCGCTCAGCAGCATCGCCATCGACTTTCCGCAACTGGCCGACTGCAAACCGGAGCTGACTGGCTTCGTCTGGATGCAAGGCTGGAACGACATGATCAATGACCAGTCGCGCGAAGAATACGCTGACAACCTCGTGCATCTCATCCACGACATTCGGGCGGAGTTCAACGCCCCCGAACTCCCGGTCGTAATCGGCGAACTCGGCAACGGCGGCCCGGCGAAACCCGACAGCGGCATGCAGCAATTCCGCGACGCCCAG
>JAGQQB010000157.1 GCA_020426425.1 Planctomycetaceae bacterium
GAAGCCCCCATGCAGATATGAGCGATGACCACAAGGGCCAAGAGTAGGTGACGATGAGCGACCATAGGAGTACCTGCCAGATTCCGTTCCGGATGGGAAAACGAGGCGATTTACAAATCGTCGCAGTCCCACAATGTTCTGCTATCGGACCCGAGAATCGAGGGGATCGACCATGCGCAAATTGCGGCGTGGAGATTCCCATGAAACATCCACTCAGAGGCAAACAGAAGGGACGACCCGCAAACTCACCACGTGTGCAGTTCCGCTCACCGCTGTCACATGTCGTGCTCAGTTTGACCTCAGAACACTCGAAGATTCGAGCGACTTCCAGGGCTCTGACTGCCGGTCAACCTCCTGCAGCCCTGGTGTCGGCAGAACCTGCCGAGCGGGCCATTGCCAGAGCGTGTTGGGAGCTGCGATTCCGCTTGTCCGCATACGCTACGCGGCGTTCTAAGCGAGTTGCTTACGGAACTTCGCCAGACTGATGGCAAAAATGGCCGCTGTGCATATCAGCAGTCCCGCGATGTGGGGCAGCATGTCGGTAAACCCGGCGCCGCGGAGAATCACTCCGCGTAAGATTTCGAGGAAGTACGTCACCGGAATGATGTGCGTCATCACAAAGATGGGTAACGGCATTTCGCTGCGTGGAAACATGAAGCCAGACAGCAAGACCGATGGCAGCATGATGAGAAAAGCGAACTGAATCGCCGCCACTTGCGTCTTTGCGAGTGTTGACACCAGCAGACCGAGGCCAAGGCCGCAGACCAGAAACAAGAGCGAGAGTACCAGCAGTACAGGCAGACTGCCGCGAATAGGGACACCAAAGATTGTCACCATGACTGTGAGTACGATCAGCACTTCCAGAAACCCGATCCCTGCATACGGGAGCAGCTTCCCCAATAGCAGCCCGGCCCTGCTGACCGGCGTGACGAACAACTGTTCCAGTGTTCCCAGCTCCCGCTCGCGCACTATGGCAAACGACGTCAGGAACAACGTGACCAGTTGCAGAATGATGCCCACCAGGCCCGGCACGAAGAAATGGGAACTTTCCAGGTTCGGGTTGTATAGCAGGCGTGGCCGCATCTCGATCGGCAGCGCAGGCCGGCCCACCGCATCACGTGATGGCACGGCTGGCAGCCGATCGGCAAAGGGCCGCGTGCGACGCAACGAAAGATTCACCCCCAGGAGATTGGCGGTGTTGAGGGCGGACATGGCGACTTGCGAATCGCTGCCGTCGATGAGCACCTGGACAGACGCCTGTTCTTGATGCAGGAGCCGCTCACTGAAGTCGGGGGGAATACGAATACCGACTTTCGCCCGACCCGAGATCATCGCTCGTTGGAATGCTGATTCATCAGTGACCCTCTCGGTGACGCGAAACGTCCGCGTATTCACAATTGCTTCACGCAGTTCCCTGGCCGCTTGTCGCCCATCGAGGTCGTACACCACAGTCGGGATGTTTTCGATCTCCGTATTGATGGCATAGCCGAAGATCAGCGTTTGCATCACCGGAACAATCAGCATGAAGACCAGCGTCGATGGCTGCCGCCGAATGTGCGAGAGTTCCTTGAGCAAAATGGCCAGGCAACCAGCAAGCGGGCGTTTGCGTTGGGGCGACAATGCCGACACTGCGTGCGGACGAGCGGTCCGTTCCGAGTCGACGGAATCTTCGGGAAACGTCGCTTTCTCGGCTGCCGATGTTGCCGCCGTCGCTGCCGCCGCAGCTGCCGCCACCTCAGCCGGCATCATCTCTCCCTCGCTTGTATCTGCCGTATCCGCGATCGGCTCCGGATCGTCATCCCGCGTAAGATCGCGGGTCATCATCACAAACACATCTTCCAGCGAGGGCTCAATCGGCCGGATCGCATCTGCGTGACTCGATGTCAGATGAGCGATCGCCGCTGCGTCGAGCTGATCGCTCGCGAGAATGTGGATCGCGTCGCCGAAGAAGGTTGCATCCAAAACGGCGGGATGATTTCGTAATACGGCAAACTGTTCGGCGGGATGCGCGGCGGTCAGTTCCCAGCGTCGGGTGCCGCTGGGCGTCACTTCCTCGCGCTGCTTGAGATGCTCTGGTGGACCGATGACGATGAGTTGGCCCGAGTGCAGATATGCCACTTGCGCGCAGCGTTCGGCTTCATCCATGTAGTGCGTCGTGACCAGCAGCGAGACTCCATTGCCCGCCAACTGAAAGAGCAAGTCCCACAAGTCGCGACGGGCGACAGGGTCGATCCCGGCTGTCGGTTCGTCGAGGAACAGGAGTTTTGGTTCATGGATCAGCGCGCAGGCGAGTGCCAGACGCTGCTTCCAGCCTCCCGAGAGTGTGCCAGCGAGTTGATGAATCCGGGGCTGCAACGAGGTGAGTGCGAGGACCTCTTCGGTTCGCTGATCGAGCCGTTCCTGCGACAGCCCGTAAATGCGACCGTAGAAGTGAATGTTCTCCAGCACACTGAGATCAGCATAGAGGCTGAAACTCTGAGACATGTAGCCGATGTGTCGTTTGACTTCTTCCGGCGCGGCGACGACATCGTTCCCCAACACGTGAATGCTGCCTGAGGTCGGAGGGAGCACGCCGCACAGCATGCGGATCATTGTCGATTTGCCGCTGCCGTTGGGGCCGAGCAGGCCAAAGATTTCCCCTGGTCGCACCTGGAGCGTTACGCCACCGACCGCTGTGAACTGGCCGAACTGACGGACCACGTCGCGGGCATCAATCACGAAGTCTGTCATGGAACCGCATCCAGCCAGATGTCGGCGGCCATGCCTGGACGCAGTTGGTCGTGCCCTTCGCGGAGTGTGACCTTAATGCGGAACACCTGCTTTGAGCGATCTTCTGGCGTCTGTACATTCCCTGGCGTGAACTCCGCCTGTCGGGCGATATAGGTCACCTCCGCCTTGAAACGCTGGTCGGGATAGCTGTCGACCGAAACTGGCAACTGAGTCCCGAGCGACACCCCCAATTGATCTTCAGGCAGATAGGCGCGAACCCACAGGTCGTGCGTATCCATCATCGAGATGACTGGCGCATTCGCGAGCACGAGATCGCCAGGACGCAAGTCGATGGCTTCAATGGTGCCAGCCGCTGGCGCTTGAACCTTGAGTTCTTCAAGTTGAATGTCGAGCGCCGCCAGTGCGCTCTCCGCCCCTTTCATCGCCGCGTAGGCTTCATCGACTTCCTGTGTGCGATAGCCGGCTGTCATCATCTTCCACGACTGGTCCGCCTCCCGGACTCGGGCCGAGGCGATGGCAATTTCTTCTGGACGCGTCCCTTCCTGCAACAAGGCAAGCTGTTCACTTCGGGCTTGCACACGTTCTTCTGCGGTTCGCTTCTCCTTGGTCGCGCGGTCGAGGGCTTCCTGCGTTGCGGCCCCCTGTTGCTGCAGTGCGACGATGCGGGCGTGTGACTCATTGGCTAAGTCCAGTTCCGCCTGCGCCAGATCAAGTTCGGCTTGCGCAGCAGCGATCTCCTGTTTGCGCGGGCCGTTCTTGAGCAATTCCAGATTCGCCTGCGCCGCTTGCAGCCTTGCTTCGGCCTGTTGGATCTCTTCGGTTCGGAATCCTTCCAGTAACTTCTCATGCGCCGAACGTAGTTGCCGCAACGTCGCTTCCGCCTGAGCCCGGCGTTCGCGTAGATCGTACGGTTCCAATTCGATGAGCACCTGCCCCTGCGTCACGGTTTCCCCTTCGGCGAC
Organism: Planctomycetaceae bacterium; assembly: GCA_020426425.1. Lineage (GTDB taxonomy): Bacteria > Planctomycetota > Planctomycetia > Planctomycetales > Planctomycetaceae > JACKHO01. The sequence goes on from JAGQQB010000157.1 coordinate 3,693, forward strand.
ATGGACCTGAGCGACGCGGCCCCCCACCCGCGAACCAAGTCGAAGTTCGTCGGCTTCGATGAACCCGGAAATCACCAGCGGCTCATGTCGCTGCTGACTGAGCCACAGCCCTCCCAGCAGCAAAGCGACGACCACGAGAAACAGCAGCGCCCGAGTGAACGATTGCCGTGCGGAATTCCGCCGAGGTGAAGTCACATTCGTCATGCCGATGCCGTTGAACCGTTGAATCGTTGAGTGGCCCGCACCGCTTGTTCAGCGTTGAAGATTGATCGTGTGCTCTCTGCCAATCGCGAACAACTGATCGCGAATAGCGTCTTGCATCACTCGATTTCAAGAGTGGACAGATCTTTGAATGGGAGTAGGAACGGGCGGTCCGCAGTATACTTGTGGGCGGTCATCCAGGAGAACTCGCGCTGATCGGGATTTGCGGGATCTGGTTCAGGCAGTGGCACACCATCGGCTTCAGCGAAGATCGTCCGCACGACACGCACTGACTTCGTCGCTGGCGGCACCAGGTCGTAGTTGGTTCCCTGTGTTACACGCAGCCAGCTGTTCTCGCGAAAGCCACGTTTGAGTCTCGACAAGGCGGCATCCTTCAATCCCTGCTTGTCTGCATCGGAAAGCGACTCATTCGCGTCAATGGCACCAAGCAGCTTTTGTGTTTCGGAGAGATCAAAACTGACCCAACCATACGGAGGGAGCCACGCTTCCAGCTTGCAATGTGAGGGCGAGTTCTTGGGGTGCAGTGCCAGGCCGTACGTCACGCGAGTGGGGATGCCCAATGCCCTGCCGAATGCGCCGCACAGGCCATGATAGTCGCTGCAATGCCCGCACCGTTCACGGAGCGCGTGATTCGGATCTGCCTGCAAAGACGCATTGATGTGGTCGTACTTCAGGTTTTGCTCCACCCAGTCCATCGCATTCAGGATGTCCCGACCTTCGAAGTAGGGCGCCGACGAGAAGCCTTTGACAATCTGTTGGAACTGGGCCGGATCATCGAGCGACTCCTGTTCGAGATAGCGGTCAAGTTCGGGCAGCTTGCGTGTGGTCGGTTCCAGTTCTGCAGCATCGACATGCCAGTGAACATCGCTCACCGTGGCAAGAAATCGATTCCGAATAATCTGAGCCCCTTGGGGATGGTGGAACTCAAAATAGGCGAACTTGTTGCCGAATTTCGGCTCGTTGGCGATCTGCGGTTCGATTTGCTCGGGGAACGTTTCGAAATGAAACTCACCAACCACTTGGCCGGTGGCTGACTGGGGCAAAGGCATCCAGACCTTGAGCACCTTGCAGTGTTGCGGTGGCGTGACAATGGCGGCGAACTCCACGGTGTGTTCGACCGGATTCGACACCTCGGGTTCTCGCACACTGAGCGTCGGTTCGGCTGGTGCGGCGGAGGCGGTCATCAGGACGACCGACATCACCATTTGGATCGATTTAAGCATCAACATGGCAACTCCCTTTCTTCGCTATTCCGCCGTTGACTTGATGGCCAGGAATCGTGCCAGGCCGATGCCCAGCGTCGCGCCCAGGATCGGCGCTGCCAGATACACGAGTATGATTCCCGCCCCGTTGGGACCGGGTAGCGCGACCGAACCCCACCCCATGGCCGCCGCGACGAAGCGCGGACCAAAGTCGCGTGCGGGGTTGAAGCAGGCTTGCGTCAACGGAGCCAGCACGCAGATGAGCGCCGTGACCGTTAACCCGATGAAGACCGGCGCGAGCTTGCCCGGCACCTCGGAATTCTGGGGCGATGTCGTGCGCGCGACGACAAATCCCAGCATCGCTGTCCCCAACAGTTCGGCCAGGAATGCGGTGGCAGTTGGCAATTGAGCCAGATGTCTCCGCAGCAACACGACGTCGACCCGGTCCCCATCCGGTTGGTACCCGCCTGGATTCATATAGTACTCTCCGTAGCACATTGCCGTGAGCACGCTGTCGTCGCGGCCACGGCGAATGTTCAGCTCGCGTTCATACCGGGTCAGGGCCGGGGAAAACAGGACGTACAAGGTCGCAGCAGCCAGCATCGCGCCGGCGAGTTGTGCCACGATGTAGGGCAACACGCGATTGCGGGGAAACTCGTTCCAGAAGGCAAATCCCAGCGTAATCGCTGGATTGATGTGCGCGCCGCTGATCTGGCCGATCGTGTAGATCGCCAGCATGATCGATAGTCCCCATACAATCCCGACCTGCCACAGCCCCTGTAGTCCACCGTACAGCACGGCGACATGAACCGCCCCGCAGCCAAAGAAAACGAGCAGGAACGTTCCAATGATTTCCGCGACAACACAGGCTGAGATCGATGCGCGCGCGGACATATGAGGGGGCGATGGGGAGATTTCAGACCTGGAAGTTCAGGAACGCAACTCCATCCGCGTCCACGTGGCATCTGCCACATTCGACATGATCTTGGAAACTGACTGTCCAATTTGCAAGGACTGGATGTAACGAATCCCCCCCCGCAACACACGGTTCTTTACAGGGGATCCGATGAACAATCAGAAACCGTTGTCTGAGGTCACTTCGTACGAACGTAGCCGGGGAGCCCAATCGATCGGCACTCGTCTTGCCGGACTGCGGTTTATTGCTACAGTTGGTGCATCGGATGCATCCAATACCTGTCGCTGTCAATTCTGTCAGGAATTGACTTGACTCCTCCGTCAACTCTGGACGCGGCGCAGTAGCATTCAAGGCACCTGATCTTTCCTGCCTCCGCAACATCAGTAGATGTCGACTCCTTCAGCAACACCGCCACAGCGAACCAATCAGGGCTGGCCCTTCGAGGTGCTGGACCAGATTGGCGAGGGGGGTATGGGTGTGGTGTACCGGGCCAGGTACACACTCAACGGGCGGCATGTGGCATTGAAGATGGTGCCCGCCGATGTCACCGACAAAACGGTGCTCGCCCGCTTTGAGCGAGAGTTGGAAGTTCTCAAGAATCTGCGACACCCCAATATCGTCCGCTGTTTTGGCGGTGCCAGCGAGAATAACCGCCGCTACTACGCGATGGAACTGGTGGAGGGGGGCAATCTCGAAGAGAAGCTGCATGTCAAAGGTCGGCTGCCGTGGGAGCAGGTGATCTACTACGGGATGCAGATGTGCGAAGCCCTTGAGTGCTCACACAGTCACGGTGTGGTGCATCGAGATCTCAAGCCCAGCAACTTTCTGTTGACACCCTCGGGACAGATCAAGCTGAGCGACTTTGGTCTCGCCAGCGTCACGGCAGCGCGAAAAATCACAGCTGCTGGCAAAACGGCGGGCACCTTTCTGTACATGGCGCCCGAACAGATCCGTGGTCATGAGGTCACTCCGCAAACAGATCTGTACGCGCTGGGTTGTGTGTTGTTTGAGCTGTTGACCGGCGCGACTCCCTTCGAAACCGATACGCCAGCCGCCACTCTGCACAAACACTGCCACGAAGCCCCTCCGCGCGTGCTGGATCGCGTGCTGGACTGTCCTGTGGAACTGGAACAGATCATTCACAAATTGTTGGAAAAGCGGGCGGAGGATCGTTACGAGTCGGCGGCAGTTGTCCATCGCGAACTCAAGGCGGTCCCGCAAAAGGTGCTGCTGGCCAAGAAGCGGGCAGAGGCCGGCTCATGGGTGCTCAAGAACGATCCCCCCGCGAAAGCCGCCCAACCTCCTGTTGTAGAAGCCAATCCTCCCTCCCTCCCGATTGCAGCAAGACAAAAGATAACGGCGGAGCGGCGGTGGATCGAGTGGTTCCTGGGGGGCATGCTGGTGCTGTCATTGGCGCTGAATGTGATGCCCGATCTGCGGGAGCAATCTGGTGGTCAGTGGCAGGAGCATTGGGTCGCAGCGGCACAGCACGAAAACATGTTTGTGCGACTCGCCGCCATCGAGACGATGAGTGAACTTGCGGGTGAGAGTGACCAAGCCTGTGCCACACTCGCTACGGCTCTGACCGATGCCGACCCAATGATTCGCCTCAAAGCGACTCAAGGACTGATGGCGGGCGGTGGGCGGTCCAAAGAGTATTTGCCAGTCATGATTCGCCTGCAGAACCAGGATAGTGACGCCTCCGTTCGCGATGCTGCGGTCAGCGCCGTCTCGGTCGTGCAACAGGCGCCGCCTGTGAACGGTGGGAGATCGTTGGTGTGGATCGCGCTGGCCGTGGTGGCGGTCGCAGGTGCGATCGCCTTTTTCTGGCAACGGGGGCGAGCGGCGAGTCGAAAGAAACCCGCACCAGGATTTCTCGGCTAACCGAATCTGCCACCGCGATTGGAAGAGGGTGGCGAAAACTCTCTGTTCGACATGTCCTACCGCCGACAAGCTGGAGACGACACGCTACCATCTGTCCACACTTGGATCGCACCATGAACCTGTGCTGCGCTGCGGTGTCTGGCTCAGGGCTTGCTGGCATCGCAACTTCGGAGCGGTGACCGCGAACGTGCTGCCGCTTGGTGCTTCCTGCACTTTTTTCTTCACTCA
>JAGQQB010000158.1 GCA_020426425.1 Planctomycetaceae bacterium
TATTCGAGTGGTGCTCCATAATCGATAGGACAATCTCGTCGCCTTCGCCAATCTGCAAATGCTGGCCGAGCGAGGCCGCAACCGTATTCAGCGCCCCGGTCGCGGAACGGGTAAAGATGATGTTTTCCGATGCCGGCGCATTGAGGAATACGCGAGCGCTTTCCCGCGCCGCTTCATAGGCGTCGGTCGCAGCGTTCGCCAGATAATGCAGACCGCGATGGACGTTGGAATATTCATGCTCGTAGGCATGCACCATGCGCTGGATCACCTGGCGCGGCTTCTGGGCGGAGGCGCCATTATCGAAATAGACCAGCGGCTTGCCATAGGGCTTTTCGGCGAGGATCGGGAAATCCGCGCGAACCTTGTCGATATCGTAGGGCGTGTTGGCGGCGTCCATCACGCAGTCCTTCCTGCCAGCCAGTGGCGCAAACGTCCGGTCAATTCTTCGCGGACCTGTTCGTTGGCGACGCGGTCAATGGCGTCTTCCCCGAAGGCCTCCAGCAACAGGGCTTCGGCTTGCGGTCGCGGCAATCCACGCGCCATGGCATAAAAGAGCTGATCGGGATCGAGCGAGCCGCAGGTTGCACCGTGACCGCATGCAACATCGTCTGCAAAGATTTCCAGCTCCGGTTTGTTGTACATGGCCGCATCGTCGCTGAGCAGGATGGTTTGCGATTTCATCGCGCCATCGGTCTTTTGCGCCTCCCGGGAAACGGATATCCGCCCCTGAAACACACCGGTGCCTGCCCCGTCCACAATCTGCTTGAAATATTCGCTGCTCTTGCAATTGGGATGAACGTGCTCGACGACAAGCGTCGTGTCCCGGTGATCCCTGTCGCGGACGAGCGCAAGGCCGGACAGATCGAGGCTGGCGCCGGCGCCGTCGAAACGCGCGAATATCTGCCGGCGTGCAAAGGCGCCGGTATCCAGCAGGCCGAAGGATGAAAACTTCGCCTTGTCGCCAATAGTCGCCAGCAACGAATGGATGTGAAGCTGCCTGTCGCCCTGCCCTTCGGCAACCCATATGTGGGCGATATCGGCTTCATCGCCGGTGCGAATGACCAGTGCGTTATTGGCTTGCAGGGCGGCGTCACCACGGAGAATATGCCGCTCAACAATGGTTGCTGCGGCTCGCGAACCGGCACGCACAAGCGAGCGTGCAAAGATGGCAGCGTCGTTGCGCCGTGTTGCGACCGAGACGATTTCCAGCGGCGCTTCGATATTCGCCCCGGCGGCAATATCGACCACGGCACCACCGCCCATCAGAGCTGCGTTAAGATCGAGTGCAGCGTCACCGGCGCCGCAGCCATCACCCGTCAAATCGCGAACAAGCTGCGCATCGGCGCCGGCAAGAGCATCATCCAGAGCGGTTACACTCACCTGCGGCGATGCATCGACTGCCGATAATGCGGGTTGGTACACGCCATCGACGAGAACAATGCGACAGGCCGGTTGTGGCAGCGCTGCCAGCGCCTCGCGCGCCACATCGAGGGCAGCATTGTCAGGCGCAGCGGCGGCTGGCAGGGCCGTTCCCATGAAAGAGCGCAGGTCCGTATAGTGCCAGGCTTCAACGCGGCGGGTCGGCAGGCCGGCGGCATCGAAACGGCCAAAAGCGTCCTTGCGCAATTCCGCCACGGCCGTATTGCCGGGCAATGCGTCTCTGGCTTGCATAAACTGCTGCGACAGAGCCGTTTCCGCTTCGCTGGCCTTGCGCTTTACCATATCCGTCATCCCGATCCAGTCCTTCGCCTGACCGCCTCAAGCGGCCGCAGCGATGAAATCCTTGTAGCCTGTCTTTTCCAGTTCGAGGGCCAATTCCGGCCCGCCGCTGCGCACGACCCGGCCATTGGCCAGCACATGAATTACGTCCGGCTTGATGTATTCCAGCAACCGCTGATAGTGCGTGATAACCAGGAACGAGCGCTTGTCGGCGCGCAAGGCGTTGACGCCTTCTGATACGACCCGCAGCGCGTCGATATCCAGACCGGAGTCGGTTTCGTCGAGTATGCCGAACTTCGGCCCCAGCAATGTCATCTGCAGGATTTCCATCCGCTTCTTTTCACCGCCGGAGAATCCATCGTTGAGATAACGCCGTGCGAACTCGGCGTCGATGTTGAGTTCGTTCATGGTGTCCCGAAGTTCCTTGCGGAAGTCCCGCATTGACATCAACTCTTCACCTTCCTTGCGGTCGGGATTGCGGATGTTGGTCATCGCATGCCGCAGGAAGTCGGCCACCTTTACGCCGGGGATCGTCACCGGGTATTGGAACGCGAGGAACATCCCCAGCCGGGCGCGTTCGCAAGGATCGAGTTCGTTGATATCGGTCCCGTCGATCGAGATGATCCCCTCCGTGATTTCGTACTTCGGATGGCCAATCAGTGTGTATGCGAGCGTGCTCTTGCCGGAGCCGTTCGGCCCCATGAGGGCATGCGTTTCTCCCTGACGCATCGTCAGGTTCACCCCTTTAAGAATGGGGGTCTCGCCGACGGAGACGTGCAGGTTTTCAATCTTCAGGGCAACAGGTGCGGACATGATTCTCGTCGTGGATTCAGACAATAGGTAAACGGGTTGTGCCAAGCACTCGATCTAGGAACGTTCAAACAAGAGGCTGATCGCGCATTCAAAGCCGGACAACTCCTGCGACGTGAGTTGATCGCCAACTCGCAATTGGATGGTGGCGGTGTCGCTTCGCAAGATCTGAACAATTCGATCTTCCGGATCGATCAACCAAACTTCGCTGACGCCCAATGCGAGATACTCGGACGCCTTGCGCAAAACGTCCGACCAGCGGTCGCTGGGAGAAAGGACTTCGACGCACAAATTGGGAATGATTGCCGGCACACCATGCGGTACATCCAGCTTCGGCAGGCGGTCCTCCGAAACGTAGAACAGGTCCGGCCCACGCAAGGTGTCTGGGTCACGTTCGGTGAGGACGCCGGTGTCGTTTGTGGTCACGATTCCCTGGCCGACCTGCCGTCGCCATTGCCCCAACAGAAACGCCACGTTGCCGCAAACGACACCATGCTTCCAACCCGGTCGCGTCATTTCCAAAACCTCGCCGCGCACCAACTCCGCCGGACCATCAAAGTCCATGTCGAGAAACTCGACAGCGGTGATCAGTTTGGTGGGCGTGCCAGCGGACATCGACTGAAACGACTCCCGTGAGGTGTGAATGAACTACGCCAGCACAACTTCCGGTTCTTGGACGTAACCGGTGTGGTGCGGGACTGGCATCTGAACGTCGACCAGTTCGCCAGGCTTGCTCCAGCTGGCGGTGCCAGTCTTGGCATTAATTCTTCGGGCGCGGATTTTGTCTTGAATCCGCATGATGCCTTCGAGCAGGGCTTCGGGACGCGGCGGACAGCCAGGGACGTACACATCGACTGGGACCACCAGATCGACCCCCTTGACCACGTGGTAGCCATACTTGAAGTATGGGCCGCCACCGACGGTGCAGGCACCCATCGCGATGACGTACTTCGGGTCGGCCATCTGTTCGTACAGACGGCGGACGCGACTGGCCATTTTGTGGGTGACGGTTCCGGCCACGATCATCAGGTCGGCCTGACGCGGTGTCGCTCGGAACGCACCAGCGCCGAAGCGGTCGAGGTCGTAGCGACTCGCGCCGACGGCCATCATTTCAATCGCGCAACAGGCGAGGCCAAACGTCATGGGCCAAATGCTCGACTGCTGGGCCCAGTTCATCGCCTGTTCCAGCGTCGTCGTGATCACGTTTTCTTCGAAGCGGCCTTCAATCCATGTCATTTGTCTGCACTCCAGGGGATTGGCTTGGATCAGTGTCCTTGACGACTGTTTCCAGTCTTGGTGTTTGCGTTCTCGATGCGTGCATCGAGAACCTTACATTAGACCCAAGTCCGAGTTCCTCTCTCAACCGTCAACAGCCTCAATCCCTAACTTGGGACACCAATTTGGAAGTCACAACAGGTATGTCCATCCAGCCGACAGGCGGACAATTCGACGGGTGCTCCCAGCAGTTCCTCGTACACTGACTTCTCCAATTCGCAAATCATCGGATCGACCGTGGCGAGATCGTGGTATGGGCAACTGTATTCTCGAATGATGGGCAAATCGCCCTCTGAGTCACCGGTCCGGCGCTCCACGACCAGCCCCCGTTGCTCCAGCGCCGCACACAACTGATCGATCCGCTCATTGACCTCGACGGCAGGCAATTGCTGACGCAATCGGGCGACCAGTGCCTCGCGTACTCGGGCGGCAACCCGGGTTCGCAATACGTCATCTTCAATGGACGACATTTCCCGCCACAACAGCACGGCCAGGTCGCCTGATTCGTCTCCGAGCGAGCGCAACCCCTTGGAGGTCAATCGGTAACAGTGCACGGGGCGGCCGCGATCCTGCGGGACCGATTCCCGCTGGACGTAGCCTTGCCCCTGCATGCGGTTCAGTCGCTGCCGCACGGCGGTCGCGGTCACCTGCAATTCATCACACAATTGCTGCACGCTCGCCCCGCCCAGACGTTGAATCGACTGGAGCAGGTGCGAATCCTGTTCATCAATGTGCATGGGCATTGGCATCACGAAGGATCATAGGGGCTTTTGACATTTTTGACAACAATTCATGTCAAAAATCGTCAATCACGATCCTCGTTACGTTGCCAATGGAGCTGACGCATGCGACAGGTACAACGAGACGAAGCCGCACGACCCGACTTTTTTCGCCATTCTTCGCGATGTGATCTGGTCACAGCCGATGGAAAGCGAGAGGTCATCGACCAGCCTCATCACCTTCGTCATGGACGGATGACCCCGCAGGGACTCGCACCGAACCACTTTCACCGACACGATCGAAACTATCGGCGAAGTTTTCCCAACTCCCGCGAAAACCCTTGTTTGGGATCTCGTGGGCGGTGAGAATTCAGTGTAGAGATCGCATTGACTTGCGCAACTTGATTGGAGCCGCGTATCCATGTCCAAAAAGTATCTCAGTCTCGAAGAAGCCGCCAACCTCCTCTCGATGCAGCCCGAGGAGTTGGTTCGCATGCGCGAAAAAGGAGACATCCGGGGGTTCGCAGACCGCGGAACATGGAAGTTCAAGGTTGAAGATGTCGAAGCGATGGTCCGGATGCGGCAGGCCGATTCCGATCCAGAAGTCCCGCTTTTCAGCCCCGGCGACATTGCCGACGATTCCAGCGGTGACCTTGACCTCCCGATGATGGTCGACGACGAGGACGATGAAGAACCTCTCATGATGGTCGATGAAGCGGGGGATGAGGACGACGAACCGCTGATGATGGTCGACGATGAGGATGACGACGACGAAGACGCGGTGATGATTGCGGATGATGGCGAGTACGATGAGTACGACGATGACGACGCCATCATGGTCGACGACGAAGCGGACGACGACGAGTCGCTCATAAGCCTCGACGACACCGAAGATGAAGACGACGACGCGCCCGTCATGGTCGCCGAAGACGACGACACGCCGGACTTCTCAGGAGTAGAGTTGGCTGGTGATTCCGCGATCGAACTCGACAGTGACTCCGCTGACCTGACCGACGATTCGGCCGAACTGGTGTTGGAGGACGAGGCATCCGACGTTGAGGACGATCTGTCGACGAGCGATAGCGATGTCCGCCTGGTAGGTGGGTCGGACCTGAGCGAGAACGATCTCGACATGGTGCTGGCCGATGACAGCGACGTGCGGCTTGTCGGTCTCGACAGCGAAAGTGAAGTGCGGCTCGAAGCTCCGAGTGCCTCTGACTACAGCGTCTCGGAAACGCTGAGTGAGATTGAAATCGATGGGGGCGACGGCGATGACAGCGATAGCGATGTCCAACTCGTTGGCGGCGACAGCGACAGTGATGTCCAGTTGATCGGCGATACCAGCGATAGCGACGTCCAGCTCATCGGTGGTGGCGACAGTGACAGCGACATCCAGCTCTCCGTTGACTCCGGCGACGAAGATACCCTGTCCGACATGAACGTGCTCGCACCGGAGAGCGATATGTCGATGTCGCCGGCGGAATCGGGGCTGCTCGCATCCTTCGAAAGTGGACGCCTGGAATCGCCACTGGGAGCTGATTCGCAATCCGCCGACAGCGACATTAACCTGCTGGCGGGCGACAGTGTGGACGACAGCGACAGCGACGTGTCGCTCGTCGATGGTTCGGATAGTGACGTCTCGCTGTTAGCGGGCGACGAAGATGCGATCGCACTCGATCCAATGCGTGATAGTGGCGAACACGCCTCAGTCCTGACCGATGAGAGTGGCATCTCCCTGGGAGCGGACAGTGCGATGCTGCTCGCTCAGGAAAGCGGCATTTCGCTGGAAGGTCCCAGCGATAGTGGCATGGGGATGGCAGACGCCGACGATGATGAAGGTCTGACCCTCGCCCTCGATGACGATGACAGCGGCATCTCGCTCGACGCGGGTGATAGTGGCATTTCCCTGGAAGCAGCCGACAGCGGCATCTCACTGGAAGCCTTCGAAGACAGTGGCATCTCGCTTGAAGGCGACGATGACTTCGGTGGCACCATCCCAATGATGGATGCCATCGATGATGGCGACGATTCGCCATCAACACAGTTCGAGATTCCCGCCATCGAGGACGACAGTGCCTACGAACTCAACCTTGGTGGTGACGACGATGACCTCGAAGACACGCGCACCCTGGAACTCGGCGAACTCTCTGACGAAGGATCGTTCGATGACGCTGTCTTCGAAATGGACGATGAGGAAGAAGAGGAAGCCTACGTCTCTGACGCGTTCGATGACGACGACCTCGACCTTGACGCCGACGCCTTTGAAGATGAAGACGAGTTCGTCGAAGTCGATGGCGATGTGTTCGATACCGTGGAAGACGGCCCCAAGTTTGGTGCGGCGGCACGTGGCGTCCCTGTCGAAACGGAATGGGGGATGCTCGAATTCAGCATGCTCACGATCGCCAGCATCTTCATGATTGTCTGCGGGATTGTCCTGACCGACCTGGTGAAGAACACTGCCACTGCAGCCGATCCGAGCCCCATTAGTGGCGCGGTCCTCGATGCTCTGGGCGGCATGTACAAGTAGCCGTTCGACAACGCCTGTTCATTTCACAACGCCCTGCGAGCATGAACTCGCGGGGCGTTGTGCGTTGCTGGGGGGCGACTTCAGTGGGCTTCAAGTGCCGTGGGAAATGTAATCGACCCAGTGGTCTGTATCCGGTAACTTCCAACGCACTCCATGGGCGATGCGTAGTTCAGTCTGTGGAACACATTCGCGCGCCTCGTAGCGGTGATGGAGTTGCCTGATGGAAACGCATCCAGAAGTCCCGTCCTCGATCGATTCATCTGAGTTCATCGCGGACGAATCGCATCCGCTGTCGAACATCGCGTTGTGGCGGCCTTTCGTCGGCGCATTAATCACGGCCGTCTGCTTCGATCTCGGGGTCTATCGCGGCAATGGTTACAGTGGTTTGGCGCTGGGCCTGGGAGGTGGGTTGCTGGCTTACCTGATCGGTGGAGTCCGGCAGCAGAGCCATCGACTGACCTGGGTGATGGCGACGCTGCTCCTGCTCGTCACAGTGCGACTGGTCTGGCTCGGTTCTCCCGGTTTGGTGCTGTGTGGTTTGGTCTTGCTGCCAATGCTGGCGATGTGCGGCCATGGATTACTGCCGTATCTGTCCGATCTGTTCGTCTTCTCCATGCAGACGGCGGTCACCGGCGGGCATGCCTTGCTGCTGCGGGTCGCGGAAGAGTGTGAAAGCAGAGGGAAGTTTCGCGTTGGTGGTGACCGGCTGTTGGCGATTGGCCTGCCGCTGGTCGCCGTCGTCCTATTCGGTCTGATCTTCATTCAGGCCAATCCCGATGTCGCCACATCGGTGACAGCACTGCTGGGAGATCTCGGGGATCAGCTGCTCAACTTGCTCGAACAATTCAATGTCGGCGTGGGAGATCTGTTGTTCGTCGGGATTGTCGGTTGGATCGCGCTAGGCCAGCTGACTCCTTTCCCTGGCGAAACTCTGTCGAGCTATCTGGCGTCTTCTATTCCCGAACGCAAGTACCCGCGTGAACAGTCGGGGCTGTACGAACCGTTCCGCAACACGCTCGTCGCC
>JAGQQB010000015.1 GCA_020426425.1 Planctomycetaceae bacterium
CGCCCACCGTCCTACGCCAGACAACTCGATTTACGCGGGGAAGTCCTCTCCACGGTGCCGCAAGATGGAGAAACCCTCAACATCGATCTCGCGGCATTTGAAGTGTGCGACGTGGAAGTGCGGTTCTGAACGGTTGGACAGTTAAGTAGACATCAAAATTACGACATGCTTGACAGCGCGGGTTTGGCTAGGTTAGGAGTAATAGAGAACCCTCCTCTTTGACTCCCAACACCATAGGCCAGAACATGAGTTGGATGCAGTGGACCATCGGGCGGATCTTTTCAGGGTCGAACAAGAAGCGGACAGGACGCGGGCGGGCGCAGTTTCGCGCAGAAGGCCTCGAATCTCGCGTATTGCTGGCGGGCAATGTGAACGTGCTGACGGTCGGCAACACCGTTCGCGTGGTTGGGGACAACGCCGCGAATGATGTCGAGATCGAGTTGACGCAGGATCGACTCACGGTCACCGGCAACGGCGGCACGGTGAACTGGCAAGCCGCACCCTACGAGATGGATCTCACTGATTTTGGTCCGATCCAGGATCTCCGGATCGTGCTGAACAAAGGGAATGACCAATTGCGAGTTTCCGGCGGTGGCTCACTGGCCGGAGATCTCGTGGTCTATACCTACGCGGGTGATGACAATGTCCACGTCCAGGACCTGGAGTTTGGCTCATTCATCACCAGCCCCGGCGGCGGGGACGATCATGTCACGCTCGGGAACGTGATGGCGCGACAGCATGTCGTGAACTACGACTTCTGGGGACATGGCACCTTTGAGGTCGATGGATCGCACGTCGGCGGATTGTTCACACACCTGGCTGGTGCTGGCAACGATCTTTCCGGAATCAGCCATACCGCAATCGAGGGCCGGATTCGCATCGCGACCGGTGGTGGGGATGATTCGGTCGGATTGCTGGATGCCCACACCCCAAGTTGGGCAGGAATTTCCACTGGCTTCGGAGATGACCTGATTGCGATTGGCGATAGTTCGATCGATCAGTTTGCTTCGATTTGGACGAGCTTTGGTGACGACACGGTGCTGATGGGGAACACGCACATTGGCTCGTTACTCAACCTGAACACATCTGCTGGTCATGACCGGGTTGGGATTGGGGGCGTCAGTGTGGACGGCCCAGCGATCGCCGTGCTTGGTGGCGGCGACGACTGTCTCATCTCGTCTGGATCGATCATCGGAGTGCCCAATCAGTTCCGGTCGCTGCTCGTTTACACTGGTGTCGGGCACGATACCGTTGTGCTGGAAGGACAGCACGACTTCGCGGTGGGAGCATGGATCTTTGGAACAGGCCAGGATTCACTCGACCGTACGCAACTGATGACTGAGGGCCGAGTCTACAATCTGCGTCTGTCGGAAGCGCCACTTTCAGAACAGCAGTTGATGAAACTCGAACAGTTGCGAAACGAGGCGCTGGCGCTGCGTGGTGACATGCTCATGCTGGAGTCCGATGTCGAGCAAGTCTTGATCGACACCGCCGAACAGGTGTTCTTCACGGCGACACTCGGCATGCCGATGGCTGGTACGACCGTTCGGCTCTACGAAACCAATCCCGATGGCACGGCAGGATCGTTCCTGGTGGAACTGTTCGACGATGGGTCACTGATCCATGGTGATGCGGTCGCCGGCGACGGTGTGTTCTCCAACAACCTCGCCATCCAGCTAATGAATGCAGGCGAGACGGAAGTCTACACGGCACTGGCATTCGACGATTCGGGTGTGGAGCGATACTCCGATTCGACCGGAATTCTCGGTGTTGCTCCGCTGTCTGAAACCGAGATCATGGAACGCATCGACCTCGCCGATCAGATTGAAACGCTGCTCCGCGACGAACTGGCGATGGGGGTACCAGTCGATCAGGCCCTGAATCATGCTGCGGCAATTCTGGCGCAGAGTCCGCTAGTTGCGGTCGATTCCATCGCGATCACTCCTGCGTCGATCTTCTGGACGACGATCGAAGGATTGATCTTCTCGGTCTTTACTGACGCTTTGGTCAACTCCGGACTGCGTGCAGGCAGCGCTGTTGCGGATAGTGCGGCGACAGCCGGTGCCGATCCTTCGAATGCAGCTCCGGCGGCGGCAGATCCGATGGATATTTGCGGCGACGCCCTGGTCATTGGTGCCTACACATGGCAGTTTGAACCGACGGATGAGGCCAATGAAATCGCGGCTAAGTTGCAGGGTGCGAACTACAACGTCACGGCGCTCTACAATTCCACATCAACGTCCGAAAACATTTCGATCAACGACTTCAAGAACTTGCGTGAGTACGAAGTTGTCGCCGTGACCACACATGGCGATTCACACGCCAGTTATGGCACCATCGTTGACACTGCTGATCGGTTCTCGCTTGGCGAACTGGCAGCTAACTTCGCGGACCTGATTTCCGGGCGTTTGTCGTTGACCAGCAGCACATTCGCCATCACACCCCGATTTGTGACTCGCTACGCGGGCTCACTCAATGACAGCATTGTCTACATCGGTTCATGCCGCAGCACATTCAACGCATCGATGGCGAATGCGTTCATCGGTCGCGGCGCGGCCGCGTTCGTCGGCTACGACGACTACGTGGGCTTCAGTTTTGCGAACAACAAGGGGCAGCAGTTGTTCGACACACTTGTCAACGGCGATGAGATCGGCATGACCCCGGGGATCAACTCCGACCTTGACCTTGCCGGCGGACACTTGGCACTCTTCCAGATGTACGGCGATCAAACCGCGAAACTGCCGAACGACTGTCTGCTGTTGAACGATTGGGATCTTTACGTCGAGTACAAGTGGCCGCTCAACCAGCGAGATCTGGACACATCGACACGCTTCCTGACCGGCAACGTGGGCTACGCATGTCCCGGTGGTGACTACCTCAACTGGTCTGGCGATGATACGTCGGCGGGCGGAACCGAGACGGTCATCGTTGACCTCGACACTGCCTTCGACAACGGCCAGTGGACGATGACGACCAGCGTGGACCTGTACGCAGGCTGGTACGCCCCGGCTGGCGGTTCCGGTCCAGCAACATTGACGGTTGGGTTGCGAAACGAAACGACCGGCGAGATCCGGGAAGTTTCGTCTCGGGCCATCAGCCCTGGAAGGCAATCTGATTGCGCAGACACGATCGTGGGAATTGCTCAGATCACCGTCGAAGGCATGGGCGACGACGCCATTGTGTCTTACGAACTGGTCTAGGCCTGAGTGATTGCAATTTGAGTTCGCGGCGCACGACTAGAAACGGATCAGACTCAGGACGGTTCGCCGTTCTGAGTCTGATCGCCGTTTAGTAGTCATACCAGATCCCGAACCCCGTGAGCGATTCGTACACGTCGAACAGTTCCCACTGCATGGACGGGCCGTTGTAGTGCTGGAACCCGACTCGGAAGAGTTGGTCCCCTTCGCGGCTGCGCCATTGCCAGCCGGCCATCACGTTGACGCTGCCGCCAAAGTCGAATTCCTGTCGCAGGTGTCCATTGATCGCAGCGAACGGAGCGCCTCGTTTGCCATTGCGAATCATCGGCGAGTACTGGGCTCCGAACTGGAATTCATAAGGATCGGCTCCGCCGTTGTGATTGAGCGCCAGGGCGATTTCGCCATAGATCTGCAGGTCCGGAGTGATGTCGTACATCGCCGCAGTCAGAATGGCGTCGCGTACATAGTTGATCCGCACAAACGTCGAGTTGTTGAGCAGGTACTCGTCGCCAATGTGGGAACTGATGTGGTAGTAGCCGGTCTTGAATCGCCAGCGGCCTTCCCGCACAGTCGCGACGAATCCAGCCCGGAAGTCGACCGCTTCCAGGTCCGAGTCATGTTCAGGATCGACACGCGCGAACGCCGCTCCTTCCATGTCGAACTGAAATCCTTCGGGGTCCACACCACCGTAGGTTCCGTACCGAACAAGCCCCCAGCGCCCCCCCAGCGCGGTTTCCCAAATACGACCACGTCGTCGATCCCACAGCCACTGCGCCGCCATGCGTGGTTCTTTCTCGCCCGCCAGGTACGAGTGGAACAGCAAGCCGGTTGGCAGCATCTGCCAACCCATCGGTCGACAGGCGCCAGGCTGAGGACAATGCGAACCCACCACATCGACCGGTTCATCACTGAAGACGGTGTCCGGTTCGGGCAACCGTTCCGACTCCAGGATCAACGCATCTGACGGCGGAGCCACGACGTCAACAGCTCCTTCGAGCGTCGTTTGTCGAACGAAGTCCGACGACCGGCGACGAGGTGATTCCGCAATGCTGTTTTCTGGACTATCGAGTAGACGCAGTCCGGTGGAAGAGTGATCGTCCTCCACTGTGTCTCCATAGTCGAGGAAGACCCAGTCTTCGGCCTGCACGACCGCGCCGGGGATTCCCACGAGGATTCCTAGGAGAAGAACAAGGCAGCGAGTGGAGTTCGGCATGACGCACTCGGAATGTGGTCCCCGAAAGTCACAAAACAACACGCATCCGGTCCGCATCGAGGCACTGGCGGTGAGGATGAGATGACCTGTGATTATTCGGACGAAGACACCACGCCTCTTGCTTGTGACAGTCGTCCCGCAGGCAACGATTCGTCAGATGCAGCCGCACGTAGCTATCAGGTAAGCTTTGTCGGTCGTGCGTGGCATACCGGTCGTTCCCGATGTGCGTTCGGGTCCGGTAAACTGCGTCGACTTTATGGCCCACGCCCACCGGAAACTGACTATGTTCGCGCCACTGCGAGGATTGATTGCCGCTACTCATACCCCGTTTCACGCAGATGGAAGCCTGAATGTCGACATGGTCGAGCGGCAGGCGGAACATCTCATCCGGCAGAAAGTGCCCGCCGCATTCATCTGCGGCAGCACTGGCGAGAGCCATTCCCTCACTTTGGACGAGCGGCGGCAACTGGCAGTCCGCTGGATGGATGTTACTCGTGGCACGCAGTTGGGAGTTGTCGTCCATGTCGGCACAAATTGCCTGGCCGATGCGCGCGAGTTGGCAGCTCAGGCGCAGGAATTGGGGGCACAGGCCATCGCCATGTTGACGCCGTCATACTTCAAACCCGCCACTGTCGATGTCCTGGTCGAGTGTTGCTGCGAAGTGGCTCAAGCGGCAGCCGATCTCCCCTTCTACTATTACGACATCCCACCACTGACCGGTGTGAATCTGTCGATGCCCGCGTTTCTGGAGGCAGCAGTTGGAAGAATCCCGAATCTGGCGGGACTGAAGTTCACCAATGTCGACCTGATGGCCTTCCAGATCTGCCGAGCCACACAGGAGGGCCGGTTTGATATTCTGTGGGGAGTGGATGAAATGTTGTTGGGCGCACTCGCTTGTGGGGCGGAAGGCGCTGTCGGCAGCACGTATAACTTCGCTGCTGAGATCTACCACCGCATATGGCAGGCATTTACAGCGTCGGACTGGGAAACCGCGCGGACTGAGCAGCTGCGTTCAATTCGCCTGATCCAGACCCTCGCCTCCCGAGGATACTTCGCATCTGCCAAGGTGCTCATGGAACGGCAAGGAGTCGCCGTCGGAGCACCGCGACTGCCACACCGTCGACTTTCCGCCGACGAACGTCGGGCACTCGAAACGGAACTCGAAGCGATCGGTTTTTGACCGTCGCAGTCCGGGCATGCGCTGGGACCGTCTCCGGCCAGGCGAATTTGCCGAGAACGAATGTCACCATCAGCCGTCCTCCCCTCGTTAGTCCGATCGCCCTCGACCCTATGTGTCGGTAACGACTACGATCCAGCCCCTGTTTTGTGTGCCGAAGACCAGTGTCTGTGAACTTCCCCGAAGGAGGAGTCCGTGAGTTCCATCGAGACCGCCCAGCGATACTTTCACCTCGCCGCCGACGTCATGGACCTGTCGTCGAACATGCGGACGCTGCTGCTCACTCCGTTGCGGGAGGTGAAAGTGCAGATCGCGTTGGAGTTGGACAACGGCGAAATCGGGACGTTCATCGGCTACCGCATTCAACACGATAAAGCGCGGGGACCAATGAAAGGGGGCCTGCGCTATCACCCGGAGGTTGATGCTGAAGAAGTTCTTTCGCTGGCATCCCTCATGACCTGGAAGACCGCCGTTGTCGATCTCCCTTACGGTGGAGCGAAAGGTGGCATCTCTGTCGATCCCTCAAAGCTCAGCCAGGGTGAAATGGAGCGGATCACACGCAAATTCGTCGACGAGATTCATGACGTGATTGGCCCAGACAAAGACATCCCTGCGCCGGACATGGGGACCAACGCCCAGGTGATGGCCTGGATCAATAACCAATACGAAAAGTTCCACGGGTTCAATCCGGCGTGCGTCACCGGGAAACCGGTCGAACTGCATGGGGCCGATGGGCGCGAAGAGGCGACAGGTCGTGGTGTGGCGATCGTTACTGAGGCAGCGCTCAATAAGCTGAAGCAATCGGTCCAAGGGGCCAAGATCGCAATTCAGGGGTTCGGCAACGTCGGCAGCTTTGCCGCGCGCATCCTGCACGAGATGGGAGCCACCGTCATCGCCGTTTCCGATGCGTTTGGAGGCATCCAGAACAAGCAGGGACTCGACATCCCTAAGCTTCTGGAACACGTAGCTGCCACCCGGAAGGTGGAAGGTTTCGCCGGTTCCGAGCCGATCAGCAACGCGGAGTTGCTCGCCGCCGAAGTCGATGTGCTCATTCCTGCCGCCATTGGAGGCGTCTTGACGAAGGAGAATGCGAAAGATGTCCGCGCGAAACTGATCATCGAAGCGGCCAACAACCCGACGATGCCCGAGGCAGATGAAATCTTCGAAGATCGCGGCATCCTGGTCATTCCTGACATCCTGGCCAATGCTGGCGGGGTGACCGTGAGTTACTTCGAATGGGTGCAGAACCAGCAATACTTCAGTTGGGACATCGAACGGGTCCGCGCCGAACTGACGAAGATGATGTCCTCCGCTTTTGACCGCGTCTGGAAACTGGCGACTGAGAAGAAGGTCAGTCCGCGCGTGGCCGCTTATGTTCTGGGGATTGGCCGCGTCGGTCGGGCAACGATCCTGGGCGGCATCTGAGTGGCGACTTGGTAATCATAACGACATCACTCATGTTCCGTTTCCTGCACACCGCCGACCTGCACCTCGACGCTCCATTCAAAGGGTTGTCGGCCTACGAAGGTGCGCCGGTGGAACTCATGCAGAATTCCACACGTCGCGCGTTCGAGAACCTGATCGATCTCGCGCTCGCCGAGAAAGTCAACTTCGTCGTCATCGCTGGTGACCTGTTCGATGGTCGCTGGACTCACATTCAAACTGGTCTGTGGACGGCGGCGCAGTTTCGACGACTCGATACTGCGGGCATCCCGGTATACATGATTCGCGGCAATCACGACGCGGCGAGTCTCGTTCCCAACAGAGTCTCATGGCCGGGGAACGTTCATGAATTACCGGTTGACAAACCGGGTAGTTTGCTCATCGATTCACTCAAGGTTGCCATTCACGGTCAAGGGTTTTCAACGCGGGAAGTGCGGGACGATGTCGCCGCCACATATCCCGCTGCAGTGCCCGACCACTTCAACATTGGTCTGCTCCACACCAGCCTGGCAGGCGACGCTCGGCATGATACATACGCCCCCACCAGCGAACAGGTATTGTGCGATTCCGGCTACGACTACTGGGCACTTGGACATATTCACCAGCAACAGGTGCTTCGCGAGACACCGTGCATTGCCTATTCCGGCTGCATTCAAGGGCGACACATACTCGAACAGGGGCCGAAAGGGTGTCTGCTCGTTGAGGTGGATGGGCATCGGGTGACGACGAGTTTCCACCCTGTCGATGTTGTGCGGTGGGCACAATTGAGCATTGACATCAGCGACTGCGAGCACTTGGACGACGTCTACGATAACGTTCAGGAATCGCTGAATGCGGCCATTCGACAAGCCCACGGGCGCTATCTCGCGGTGCGAATTGAGATTACCGGAATCACTGTTTGCCATCAGCAACTGATGACATCCGCTGGGACGGAAGAAGCGATCAATGAAATTCGCAACCGGGGAAACCTGCTGGGCGAAATGTGGATTGAACAAGTGAAAGTTAACACGCTGCCGCCAGTCGACGTCGCCGCGCTCCGCGAAGCAGGTGATCTGCTCGGTGAACTGCTGCGCGACTTTGAATCACTCAAAGAGGCAGACGATGTGGTCGCATATGCATCACTGACCGAAGCACTTGCGCCACTCGCCGGGAAGGTGGGGACGGAGTTGCGTGAGGCGGAGATCGATCTGGAGCACCCGGAACAGCTCCAGCGCTGGCTGGCACAGGCGGAAGGTCTGCTGCTGATGCACTTCACACGGGATGAGCAAGCGTCGGGTTAGGCGCCGGTTGTCACTCGATGAACAAATCTCGACACGTCTGCGACGATGTGCGACTCTCCCTGCTTGTTGAACAGGTTTTCTCCACTGGAAAGTCCGCAAATGTCTGTCGATCTTGCCATTGTTCCCGTTGCCGGATTGGGAACCCGGTTGCTGCCAGCCACCAAGAGTCAGCCCAAAGAGATGCTCCCGGTCGGACGTCGACCGGTGGTGCAGTACGTGGTGGAAGAACTTGCCCGCGCCGGCGTGAAACGAATTCTGTTCATCACAGGCTACGGCAAGTCATCGATTGAAGACTTCTTCGACATCAACCATCAATTGGTCAATCATCTGCGGCAAACCGGTAAAGAAGACCAGTTGGCGGAGTTGGCATTCGAGCGAAACGAAGTCGAGTATGCGTACACACGCCAGCGGGAGCAGCTTGGACTGGGCCATGCGGTACTGATTGGCGAGCCGTTTTCGGGCAACCAGCCGTTCGTCTGTGCGCTCGGCGATTCGATCATCGGTCTGCACGCGAAATCGAACATTGTGGAGCGAATGATCGAAGAGTACGAGCGGACCAAGGCAGACCTCGTCGTCGCGTTCGAGGAACTGGACGATCCTCGCGAAGTCGTGCATTACGGGATCGCCCAGCCCAAAGGCGCAGTCAATGGCGATGTCTTTGAACTCGAAAGCTTGATCGAAAAACCAGCGGTCGACGAAGCACCGAGTCGACTGGCGGTGGCAGCGCGCTACGTCTTCAGTCCGTCGATCTTCGATGAATTGCGGCATACTCCGCGCGGCAAAGGGGGCGAGATTCAACTCACCGATGCGATGCGTGCGGTGATGGCCAAAGGGGGCAAAGGAGTCGGCATCCGATTGCCTGCCGATGAACCACGGTTCGACATTGGCAATTTTGAAAGTTACTTCCACGCCTTCGTCGACTTTGCCCTCGCCGATCCACAGTTCGGGCCGGGACTCGCAGAATCCTTGCGGAAGAAGTTACAGATCACATGACCGTCGTGTCCGAGCGCGTTCATCCTCGTCTCCAATTGCGGTGGAGCATCGTCATGTCCCCCCTTGGTCGATTCGTCTGCCTGACGGCAATTCTGTTCGGCGCGACTCAACAGCTGTTCGCGGACGCCTTCACCTACGTCGATGAACGCGGCGCGGAAATCACCACGCAGGCCACGCTCACCGGCACTGGCCAGGGATTCCATGCACTGGAACGCTGGGACGGACAGATTCAACTCATCCCAACCGGATCGCTGCAGAACCGGGACGCGACGGGAGATCCGGAACCGATCGACTCAGTTGGTATGCAGGAACTACTGAGCGAACTGTTTGGCGAAGAGAACGTCCGCTTCGATGAAAAGGCTCCCTTCCTGGTTTGCATGGTGATTGACGGCGAACTCGACAAGCAAGGGGAACAACGTTGCAGCACGTTTCTCAAAAAGGCGTCGACCTTCATGAAGAATGTCGACTCGGTCTTTATGCGGTTCGCCAAGCAGATGCGGTTCCCCACGCGCGATTTGCGGTATCCGCTGGTACTCCTGATTTTCGAGTCCGATCAGGCGTTCGAGAAGTATGCCGATCTCGCCACCGGCGGACGGAGTGTCAGCGCGGTCAACATCGCCGGATTCTATTCCAGCCTCACCAACTGGCTGGCCGTACGCATGAGTTCGTGCGATACGTTCGAAGTCCCGCTGCATGAGGCGATCCATCAACAGATGTACAATCGGGTCCTGCAGCGACTGGCCCCCATCCCCAAATGGTTCGACGAAGGAATCGCCACCGGATTCGAGGCCGACGGGCAGAACATCAAGGTGCATCCCCTGCAGGTGAATTCA
Organism: Planctomycetaceae bacterium; assembly: GCA_020426425.1. Lineage (GTDB taxonomy): Bacteria > Planctomycetota > Planctomycetia > Planctomycetales > Planctomycetaceae > JACKHO01. The sequence continues at coordinate 10,137 of JAGQQB010000015.1, forward strand.
CGGTATGCGCGACAGGCGCAACGGCTCAGCACCGGGGTCGATTGGCAGGCGATCATCGCCAACGATGGAGCGTTTACTGCCGATGTGCTCGCGGGCGACGCCTATACGCTCGCCTGGTGTTTGCACTGGATGCTGGTCACGACCGACGATGCTGCTTATCGCCGCTACGTGGAACATCTTGCTGATCTTGAGCCGCTCGCCGATCAACAAACACAAGAACGGGTACGGAACTTCGAAGCCGCGTTTGATCGGACTGCCACGGAATTGCAGGCGGCGTTTGCCCAGGCGATCGACCTCGGGATCAAACGACAGAAAGTGGATCTGCGTGACAAGACCCGGCCAGGATTCGTCGAGACACAGCAACATCTCGGTGCGGTCCAGCTCAAGGCGATCGGGAATGGCCTGGGGAGCATCGGTGCCGAGGGGAAGATCAAGAACATCTCGCCGCTCCGCAGCATGACGTTCTATGTCACGATTGAGACCGCAGGTGGGCAGTACACAGGATGGCTGATCACAGATCTCCGCCCATCGCAGACGGCCAACCTTGCCGCACAAATCGCGAACCGACCGATCCCTGGCGCGCGTCCTTCACCGGCAACTTCATTTCAGGTGTGGATCAGGTCTGTTGCAGCCGGTAGCGCGGCCGCAGAGCGCTGGAAGGCCGGAGAGTTGCCGGGACCAGTCATGGGACAGTAGCGGCGGGGAACTCCGAAGTTCGAAATTCGTGCTTCGGACTTTCCCCAACTACTCCACCACGACCTGATCCAGCCCCGGTTCCGGCGCTGGAAACTGCGGATTCATTTCGCGGAGCGTGTCGACGATCACGCGCATCACGGCGAGGTTGCGATACCACTTCGAGTCGGCGGGAATCACGTACCAGGGAGCCCACTGGGTCGTACAGCGGTTGAGCGCGTCTTCGTATGCCAGCATGTAGTCGTCCCACTGGGCGCGCTTGTCGAGATCGGCGTGCGAGAACTTCCAGTGCTTCTCGGGATCTTCCAATCGCTCTTCAAACTGTTCCTTCTGCTCCTGCTTCGAGATGTGCAGATAGAACTTCAGGATGCGCGTCCCGGTACTCGCCAGCAGTTGTTCGAACTGATTGATCTGCTCGTACCGCTCTTGCCAGACGGCCTCCGGCACGATTTCGTCAACTCGGACAACCAGTACGTCTTCGTAGTGCGAGCGATTGAAGACGCCGATCATCCCGGCGGCCGGAACCTGTTGATGCACGCGCCACAAATAGTCGTGGGCGAGTTCCAGCGGCGTTGGCGCTTTGAACGAAGTCACGCGCACCCCTTGCGGATTCACACCGCGAAAGACCTTGCGCGTAGTCCCATCTTTCCCGCCGGCATCCATCGCCTGAAACACAATCAGCAGTTTCTGTTTCCCTTCGGCGTACAGCTTGGGTTGCCACTCAATCAGCTCATGCCGCAGCTTCTTGAACTCTTTCTCCGCCTGTTCACGATCGTCGTGAAACTCGCGGCCAGACGTGGGATAGTCGGCGAGGGAACCTAGTTTGCCTGGAATGAGGCGATGCGTGTGGGGCATGGTTGGTGAGGTGTTGAGGGGGACGAATTGAGCGAGGAGGGATATTCATCGACGAACGCGGCCTGGTCACGTTCAGGGAGGGGGAATCAACTCGCAAACAACCCGAAACCCGACGAAGGGATTGGATTTGAACGGAGGCATCATGGGGTAGTCAATCTGGCATGGCTCCCCAACGAATCGCCAATCGCAGCCGCGCACCACTTTCAGATAGCCGCTTGCTGGTCCGCGCGGATTGTCGACCGGGCCAATGTACGTGCGTGAGAACCAGTCCTGGCACCATTCCCAGGCGTTGCCCCGCATGTCGTACAGACCAAGTGCGTTGGGCGGATAGCTGCCGCAGGCGGTCAGTTTTCGCGCTGGTTCGACTCCTGCAGCGATCCCAGACGGATCGTCCTTCGGTCGGGTCGCCTGATAACGAAACGGACGATCCTGTCCCTCGCGACAGGCGAATTCCCATTCGGCTTCACTCGGCAATCGATAACGTCGGCCGAGCGGCGTCTCAAGTTCGGTCAATTGCGCACAAAATTCGTGCGCCTCATTCCAGGTGAGATCGACGCATGGTCGCTTGAAGTGGAATGGTTTGAGCTGTGCGCCATCGCCCATTGCCAGCGGCAGTCGGCCCATGACCTCTTCAAACTGACCCAGCGAAACTTCCCTCGCCTGAAGCAAGTACGGCTGCGTGATGCGGCAAGGCCGCGGAGGAGAATCGTCGACAGGCACAAAGCCGTAGTCCGCCCGGCCCAAAAGAAAGTCGCCGGCCGGGACGAGGACAAACTCCATGCCGACAGAATTTACAACTGGTCCAACGGGTGTCCCTGCAGGTTCACCTGCGGGATGTTCTGTGAATATCGTCGCTGCCATCCTCGCTTCGATTGCACCTGCAAGCATGTCGCCCGGTGTCTCTCGCGAGTGCAGCGCATGCCACACACCGGGGTCGATGTCGTTCGCAAGCAGTCGCACCTGGCCATCGAGAAATGCGACATGTACCCCTCCCGCATGCCGACTGCGCGATGTCGCCTGACGATTGAAGTGCACGTAATCGACGCACGGCATGCCAAGGTCGACCAGTCGCTGTTCTCCCAGATCTGCATGGAGTTGATCACATCCCTGCACATCATCCGCCCTCTTCCAGGGATGGTTAGGGCGATAGGCATCGCCGTTCACGCCATGCCCCCAGGTGATACTCGCCCCAATTTGTCCCAGTGCCCAAGTGCCGCGCGGATCGACGGGATGGATTCCGGCCCGCAGTTCCTCGAAGGCGATCAGTGTTCCGGTCCCGTTCGTAAACTCATCCCGTGCGAACGACCGGTTGATCCCAGCGACGCCGTTCCCCCACAACGCGTATTCGCGCGTGACTGCGTCCATCACCAACGTCATCGTCTCCCCGCGTGGAGCCGTCGTCGATGGCTTGTCGAACTGAGCGTTGTGTGTCCCCCCATTGATCGCATAGTTCCCGCGCGCGAACTCGACCACTTGGTTGCTGGCACCCGTTGAAAGCCGATAGGGATTCGATGGCACCGAGTAGTCATCACTCGGACAGCGAAGTTGTGATAGCGTGCTCAGCCGCAACTCTTCATGCACGTCATCACCGATCGGTTTCCCGACTTGCCATTGCGCAGCCAAGGGTCCGTGATCGAGAAACGGCAGCAGGAGAATCGTCCAGTTCTCATGACTCACCAAATCGACCCGCTTGAGTTCATGCAGTGGTCCAAAGTGTTCTCCCGCCGGATGCCACACCGCCGCCGGCGGAAACGCATCGTAAACCTCTTCGTATGCGTGAAGTGCGAGCGAGAGCTGCGCTAGGTTCGCTTGGCAACGAATATCGCGAGAACGTGCCTGCCATTTCAGCACTCGGGGCAGCAGGAGCGCGGCGAAGATGCCGAGGACGCCGAGCACGAGTAGTACCTCGTGCGCCGCAAGACCCGCCGACAATGGCCGAACTCCGCAACGTCGCCCAGATTGTGATCGCGTCATGACCATTCCCACTCCGCTGGGTGCTGTCGCCGGACGTCCACCTGCTAGAATCTTCGCAATCAGCATGCATGCCCAGCCCGGGATGCCTCTTGAGATTGTGGCCACTCCTGCTACGAATGAAAAGCCGACGCGGACTTCTCCGCATCCCACCATGTCCGACGAGATCCTCGCCCACATCCTGACGCAGTTGATGGATCAACTCGCCACCGGTCCACCGCCGGACATCGAAGAGTTTGTGCGTCAGCATCCCGGATTCGAGCAGAACATCCGGGAGATGTGGGCCACGATCATGGTGCTGCAACATGCGGCGCCTAGTTCCCCAGAAGAAGAGGGAACGTTTCTTGCGCCATCGCTCCACGGCTCCAATACGAACGCCCCCCCTCCCTCACTAAGCAACTACGAATTGGACACCGAACTGGGCCGTGGCGGGATGGGAGTTGTCTATCGCGCTCGACAGAAGTCGCCTCGACGCACGGTCGCCGTCAAGCTGCTGCTCGGCGGGGATCACGCTTCGGCACAACATCAGGCACGGTTCCGTAGTGAGGCCGAATCGGTTGCCAAACTCGACCATCCACACATCGTCAAGGTGTTTGAAGTTGGCGAGAACGATGGGCAACCCTACTTCAGCATGCAGTACATCCCGGGAACCACGCTCGCTCAGCGGATTGCCCAAGGGCCGCTGCCGAGTCGCGAGGCGGCGCAGTTGCTGATCCCGGTCTGTCGCGCGATCGACTACGCGAACCAACAGGGTCTGCTGCATCGCGACCTCAAGCCATCGAACATTCTGCTTGACGAGCACGGTCATCCGTTCGTCACCGACTTCGGCCTCGCCAAACAAGTGCGAACCCAGGATTCCGTCGCTCCCCACAGCTTGACGCACAGCGGGGCCATCGTTGGGACGCCGGGCTATATGGCACCGGAGCAGGCGATTGGCGAACGGGGCCAGTTGTCTCCTGCCACCGATGTCTACAGCTTGGGCGCGGTGCTCTATGCGATGTTGACCGGTCGTGCCCCCTTCCAGGCAGCGTCACCGATTGACGCCATCCTGATGATTCTGGAACAGGACCCGCCCCTGCCGCGACTGCTGAATCCGGCCATTGATCCCGATCTGGAGATGATTCTGCTTAAGGCTCTACAGAAGCCAGCAGACTTACGATACCAGTCGGCCGGGGCACTTGCTGATGATTTGAACGCCTATCTGAACCACGAGCCGATTTCGGCGCGATCGTCCCAGTTCTCGCAAGTCCTGTCGCGAGCGTTTCGGCCCACGCATCACATTGGCGTCCTGGAGAACTGGGGACTGTTGTGGATGTGGCATGCCGTGGTGCTACTGGTGTTGTGCATCGTCACCGATGTGATTCATGCGCAAGGGACAACCGCCCGCTGGCCGTATCTGCTGGTGTGGGTAATTGGATTGGGTGCCTGGGCGGCGATCTTCTGGAATCTGCGGCGCCGTGCTGGACCGGTGACATTTGTGGAGCGGCAAATTGCACACGTCTGGGCGGCCAGCATGGCAAGTTCCTCCGCCTTGTACGGCGTGGAAGCCTTGCTCAAACTGCCACCGCTCACGCTCTCACCCGTTCTGGGATTGATTGCTGGTAGCGTGTTCCTCGCCAAGGCGGGCATTCTTTCGGGTGAGTTCTATTTGCACGCGGTTGTACTGTTTTTGACGGCTATACCGATGGCACTGTTCCCCTCGTTTGCACTGACGATCTTTGGCGTGGTCTCCGCTCTCGCCTTCTTTTTGTCTGGCCTGAAGTTCCATCAACTCAAGAAACTCTCGGCACGCCCTCATCTGTCCCGCTGAGCCTGCATCCAAGACCGGGTGAACTTGTTGTCGATATGAGCGAATCGCCGCCAGCGAACTCTGCCAGTTCGTCTGAATCTCGAACACCGCACTCAGCGAAGGAGCTGTTCGAACTGGTGATGGGAGCACAACTGTTTGCAGAGTCTCTACTTGGGCGAATCCTGGACCTGTTCGCAGAACACGAGCTGAAAACTCTGGCTGAGCTGAACGCGATTCTCATCCGGCAAAAGATTCTGACACAGTGGCAACTGACCGAGTTGTTACGCGGTCGCGATGACTTGCATGTGGGTCAACTCAAGCTGTTCGAAGTGATCGATTCGCAGCCACGCGTCTGTCGCCTGTTGGCGGAGGATCTCCCAACGCAGCGACTGGTTGCCTGTTCGCTGCATCGACTCAGCAACCAACAGGTGAAGCAGATCATTACGAGTCCTGTACATGCCTGGTGGAGAGATACCCGAGATTCCCGTCTGATTATTCTGCGGCAGTTGGTTTCACTGCCAACGAAGTCCTCATCTCGATCACTCCTCCAAGTGTTGACCGATTACGAAGATGGACCGACGCTGCGCGCGATGCTGGAGCAGCGTGGTCCTTTGCCTTGGGCGCAGGCGGCCGGATTGGCGATCCAGTTGGTCAGCCTGCTGCGTGAACGACAGCCGACGTTTCTCTGCGAGCCGCTCAATCTCACGGAGTTTCATGTGACTGCGGAAGGACGGCTGCGCTGGAATCTGGAATCGAGATTGCTGGCGAGCGCTTCATCCATCGATCCAGAATCCACATGCCGCTGGTCACAACAAGTGGGGCTACTGCTCCTGTCGCTGACCTCTGGCGATTCCCCGACGGAGTGGATGCAGCGATTTCAGCGGCGCCGCGTCGTGTCGCTCAAGGAATTCCCCGAATGGAACGCGTTGCCGAAAGACGCGCGTACGTTGATTGAACAATTGATCGTCGCGCGAACGTTCTCGCTCGGGCAAGCACGCTCGTCGCTGGAAAACTGGAAGGCAGGCATCAACAACGTGATGGGGGCTGTTCCGGAACATCGACGGCGGAGTCACCTCAACCAGTTTCTGCGACGGTCTCCACGCCTATCTACGCCGCCTAGTCAACAACGCGACTTGGCCATGTTGCTCGCGACATCAGCACCAGCCCCGGAGAAACCGACAGCTAGAACTCAGCCGGTCACCTTGCGTTCAAGACATGATCGGCGGGAAGTCGTAAAACAGGATGTCTCGCCGGAAGAAACTTCAGAAGCTGCAACGACGCTGACTGCGGATGCACCGAATACGAAATCCGCGGCCGGGCATATGGAAACGCGGTTGCGGCAATCAGGCAGAATGCGCTGGCTGAAGTTGCTGATTCTGCTGACGGCAGGATTGCTTGGCAGTTGGCTGGGGAAGTGGTGGCCAGAGCTGCGCGCTGTCACAACGCCTACAACCCCCACAGCCACACCTGGCGAAGAATAGCCAGCTTCCCTAACCGCTTCGTGAGCCGGGAGTTCTCGAATCCTCAGCGGTTCCCTCTTGGCCGACGTTCACATCCGGGGATAAAATAAAAGGTGGCCTGAAATCTTTCGACCGGAGTGGGTTGTGGCCTTCACCGAAGCAGACCGACAGCGAATCGCCAATTGCCTGGCCCGCACGCCAGGCGCATGGGAGGAGTTTGTTGATCGGTACCTCGGCTTGCTGGTACACGTGATCCAGCACACGGCCCACGCCCACAGTGTCAACGTCTCCCAGGCGGATGTCGAAGACCTGTGCAGTGAGATATTCGTCACGCTGCTCTCGAACAACTTCGCCGTGCTGCGACACTTCAAAGGGAACGCGGCACTGGGGACTTACCTTGCGGTCATCGCTCGCAGGATCGCCGTGCATGGTCTCGCGCAGCGTCGAAAAGCGCAGGCGATGGGGCACGTCACGGCCACACCATCCGCCCTCGACTCCGTCGGCGCAACGTCAACCGCCACCCAACGAATGGAAGACCTGGAAGATGTCCGCCATCTACTCAACCAACTGCCCGCCTCGGAAGCTGCGGTAGTAAAGGCGTACCATCTCGATGGCAAGAGCTACCGCGAGATCAGTCAGTCGCTGAACATCCCGGAGAATTCGATCGGGCCGACGCTGACCAGGGCACGCGAACGGATGCGTCAGATGCGCACGGCAACCACCTGACGTGCGGGGAGAATTCGAAATCCGAAGTTCGAAATCCGAAACAAATCGGAATCTCCCAATACCGAAACGTTCCGCTTGGGCACGGCGCGATTCGTTGTCATCTTCCCGGGTTTCGGTCCTTCTGATTTCGATTCTGTTTCGAATTTCGTGCTTCGGATTTCTAACAGCCCTCAGAACGGCGCCTGCCCATGCCCCGGCGCAGGTTGCTGAGCCGGCACTTTGCCTGAGATCTTCCAGTTCGG
>JAGQQB010000159.1 GCA_020426425.1 Planctomycetaceae bacterium
ACTCCGGCTCGCCTGCAACTCCGTTTCTTGGCAGCATCCGATTCGCAGAGTGTCCTCACGTCCCAGGGGAGTGAACACCCCGGCCCCTTACCGCTCAGCCCCAATCTGGCTGACCTTCAACCTTAGACGTTCAACCTTAGACCGTCTTACAGTCGGAAATGGAATGTCTGCCGGAACCAGCGCCAGATCCAGTCGAACAGGGTTCGCTGTTCCACGACGAATCGGGCGCGGCCCCGCATGCCGGTGGTCAGGTCTGGGGGTGGGGCGGCGAATTCGATTGTACCCTGGAACATCAACGATGTGAGCTTCTCGCGCCCTTGACTGTCGGAAACCGTCGGCAGTGGACCGCCGTACTTGTTCGAGAGTGCTGGCGGCGCGAATTCAATATAGCGGTCTGAGAAACTGGTGACCTTGCCATCGAACACGACATCGGGATAAAGGTCGAGCTTCACCCGCACCGGGGAGTTCAGATCGAGGTCAGCCCGGTCCGCCTGATGGACAAGCATCACGGCATGATAAGTCGACTCCGGCGCGATACTGGCGATGTGCGTACGCTGATCGAGAAACGCACCGACATTGCGATCTTCAAGCGGCGTACCATGCCACTGCGGGAGTTGTTCGTCGAGTTGTTCCTGCAATGGTTCGGGAATCCGCTGTGGCGCGACGATGCGTCCCGAGATCGGGGCCAGTACCACGCTCTGCCCCAGTTGCCGGTCGAGTTCCGCAAGTTGTTCGTCAATCGTGGCCAATCGCTGCTCGGAGAGCAACTGGCCGTCGGGATCGTTGAGTTCTCGATAGGCGAGTGGCTCGGTCTCCTGCTCCTTTCGTCGCACGAGCAGTTCGTCACGCCGGTCGAGCAGATCGGGATTGTGCAGCGTCACAAGCGGCTGTCCCGCATCGATGGTCTCTTCCGGAAGTTTGTGAATCTCCTCCAGAAAGCCGGGGACCAGCGTGTAGACGTGCTGAATGCCGACCGGCTCAACGTAGCAGGCAACTTCTTCGTACCACGGCACAGGAATCCGCAGAATGCCAGCGATGGCCAGCGCGACGACGATCGTCGTGAGCGTGAGTTTGATTTTGCTCAAGGGATCCTCGCGCGGTGTGGACAATAACTTGTACAGGCTCCACGCGGAGCCACCAATGATCGCGCCAATCGAACTGACCGCCAGCATGATGCCAATACTCTGCAGGCGATACGGCTTGAGCACTGTATACAGAAACACCGTGATTCCAAACAGCACAACCCAGCGATACAGCGACGACGCGATCGCGAACAGCACGAACCACAACTTACCTTCGGTCGGCATGAAGGGATCGTTCGGGACCTCGATCCCCAGGCACAACCACGCGAACCACTGTTGCAACTGCTTGGTCGCTTTCGGACGCAGGTTCGGGATCTCCAGATAGTCCGACAGCATGTAATAACCGTCGTAACGCAGCAGCGGATTCGCGTTGAAGATGACCGTCGTCACTGTGGAAACGAAGAACACATTCAGGCACAAGTGATTGATCATTCCCGGCTTGGTCGCGTACCAAACAAAGATCGCCACCGCCGCAAGGATCACCTCCACGTACATGCCGCCCGCACCAATCAAAATGCGGTGCCATTTGTTCTTCATCATCCAGGAGTCGGTCACGTCGCAGTACAGCGTGGGGCTGAACACCAGCAACATGACCCCCATGGAGTGACACTCGCCGCCAAACTTCTTGCAGGAAATGCCGTGGCCGAATTCGTGAATCACTTTGGCGCCGGCCATCGTCATCCACAGGTACACCAGATTCGGCCAGGCGAAGAACTGATGAAACTCCGGGAGCTTCTGGCGGACATCATCGAAGTGGATCGCCAGGAAGATCCAGGACGCGAACACGAAGAGTGACGAGAGAATCAGCGCCGGGTTCGAGAAGATCCAACCGGTCCAGGGGAGCATCCACTCCAGCGTTTCATCGGGATCCCACCCCGGCAGTCGGATGTAGAGAGGGTTCATCACCTTCGAGCGGAATTCCTTCCAGTAGGTCTCCCGTTTCTTCTCGACCATCGCCTCTCCCTGCCCAGATCGGTCGCTGAGCAGCAGACCTTTCTCGTGCAGGTCGGTCACAAGCATTTGCACATCGGCCGGAGTGACATGGGCCGTTGGAAACTCCACCTGCAGATCATCCCGAATATCCTGCAGGCTCCGTTGCCCGTCCAGCAGATTCAGAACCGCATACTGTTCCGGCTGAAGTCGATAGTACTTGAGCCCCACCGGATCCTTCACGACCGGAAACGGCGTGTCGAGGTACAGAATCTGCTCTACGACCAGATCACGGCGCGCCCGCAACGGAACAGGCCGTTGCGTCGTGGGCTGAAGTGCGGCCTGTGACGACTGGTGAAGCATGTAACGCGATATAACCCCTGTTTTTCCAGAAGGATAGATCAAACTACCCGCAGTCCGGGTGCATCCATCGCAACCGGAATAACCGACGGGGAACACGGAATCATCAGGGATTCTGCTGCTTGACAGCGATTCCCGCAAGACGTCTCCCCAGACGAACTACGTTTGATGGTCCCTGATCCCCATTTTCCCAACGAGATCCCGGTCATGCGTCTGCTGTTTCTGTGTCAAAACCACTGTGCCAGAATTGAACACACCCTCGCGCAGATTGACGCAATTGGTTGGTCAGTGAGCTGCGTGTCCTGTCTTGAGCACGTGGAAACGCATATAAAGATGAGTCCTGTCGATGCGTTTCTCATTGATTTCCCTTCCATTTGCGGCGATTCCGTCGCTGGGGTCCGAGTGACGCAATCGGGTGTGCCGATACTGTATCTGGTTGATGAATCGGAAGAATCCGCGTTTCATCAGGATGGGGTGTCGAAGCATCAACCTTACATCCTTTATTCACAAGTTGCCCAGCGTCTGAAGCCATCTGTGGTGGAAGTTGTTGGTCAGCGTCAGGCAACCAGCGAGGAGTTCTCCTCAATGCCCATGGCACGTGAAAACCGCTTCGAGTTCGACCTGGACAACGACAAGTCCCGGGTGACACCGACCGTCGAGATGCTGCTCGACTCGTGTGAGTCGTTCGGTTTGTGTTCCACGGCTGATCGATTTCGATTGAGCATCGCTCTCGAAGAAGCCATCGTGAACGCAATCGTCCATGGCAATCTGGAAGTCAGCTCCGAGCTGCGTGAGTTGGGGGACGATTCCTACGAACAGGCAATCGCCGAGCGTCAACAGAATCCCCAATATGCGCGGCGACGCGTTAAACTCAGTTGTCAGATTTCTGAACAGGAAGGGATGTTTCTGATCCGCGATCAGGGTCCTGGTTTCGATGTCTCCCGCATCCCCGATCCAACCGACGACGACTACCTGGATCGCCCCTGTGGCCGCGGCCTGATGTTGATGCGTTCGTTCATGGATGAGGTTCGGTTCAACGACAAAGGGAACGAAGTCACACTCATCAAGCGGAACGCGCCGGTCGGAGTCGGTTCCGATCCCTGCTTCAGCATTCCCAACATGGACTGAAGTGGTCGGCCCGAGGCACACAGATTGCCTGCGCAGCGAGATCGCATTGCACAACCTGTGTCCTTCAGCAAGCCACATTCATCAATCGTCCATATTTGCCTCAAGCGCCACCCGCCGCGTGTCAGGCACGCGCACCCCGGCAGTCGCCCACAGTCGCACGAACGTCCCTCCCCCTTCACGTTCCCTGGCCGACGTTCTAAACTACACGGCGAAGAGTCGAATGACTTTGCCCGACGGGAACTTGCCGCGACGGCTTGAGGACTGAACGAAGATGAGCGACCTGGAAACACCTGTCGGCCGCATTCTTGTGGCTGACGACAATGAGCCCAATCGGGAACTGCTGGAAGCGTATCTCGCTGGTGACGGGCACGAGATTCTGATGGCCGTCGATGGTCTCGATGCACTCGAAAAGGCCATCGCCGAACAACCTGACCTTATTCTCCTCGATGTGATGATGCCGCGTTTGAGTGGTTACGAGGTTTGCCAGCGACTCAAACAGGATGACGCCACGAAGGCGATTCCCATCCTCATGGTGACCGCCCTCAAAGAGCCGGGCGACATTGAAAAGGCGGTTGCCGCCGGGACCGATGACTTCCTCACCAAGCCGGTGAATCGACTTGAACTCAAGACCCGCGTGAAGTCGCTGCTGAAAGTGCGTCACCTGACCAACGAACGGGACCGGCTGCTCGCATATCTGGCGGAAGTCGATGGAACCCAGCGCGACCGCAGCGCGGAATAAACTTGCTTTTCCCAGATCGGTGCAATGATCCAACCCGCCCGGTCTGCTTTCACTGCGGTGACGACGACACCGTCCCACCTCCCCCACGCAATTTCCCTCTAAACCTCAAACCGATCCTCAAGGAGTCCACAACGATGAAGTCCACACTCTCAATGCTCGCCTTGCTCTGCGTGGCAGGCATCTCTTTCGCCGAAGACGCGCCTGCGGAACCGGAAGGCATGCAATCGCTGTTCAACGGCAAAGACTTGACCGGCTGGAATGGCGATACGCGACTCTGGTCAGTGAAGGATGGCGTGATCCACGGGGAAACGACCGCCGAAAACCCGGCCAGCGGCAATACGTTTCTCATCTGGGAAGGGGGCCAGTTGAAGGACTTTGAACTGCGACTCACCTTCCGGGCGACCGCCAGCAACAATTCTGGCATTCAGTATCGGTCCAAGCACATCACCGAGGGCAAGGTCCGCAACGATTGGGTGGTGCGGGGCTATCAGCATGAAATCCGCAACGAGAACAACTTCCCGAATGTCTCGGGCTTCATCTACGATGAAGGGGGCAAGCGCGGTCGCATTTGCCTGTGCGGCGAGAAAGCCGTCTGGAAAGAGAAGAAAGAAGTCACCGACACGCTGATCACCGCCGAGGAGTACAAGAACCTGTTCAAGGTCGATGAATGGAACGATGTGATCATCATTGCGAAGGGCAAGCACATTCAGCACTACATGAATGGCCGCCTCGTCCTCGACTTCACCGACTCCGACGACAACGCCCTGCTCGCCGGCATCCTGGCCCTGCAACTGCACGCTGGCAAGCCAATGTGGGTGGAATTCAAGAACATCCGCCTGAAGAACCTGGAGTAGCATCACCGCTGCTGGCGTGACGCCACCCCAGTCACACAATCAATCAAGCCGGACAGCCCCCTGTCCGGCTTGAACTCTTTGCGCATGCAGTGGAATTCCACTGTCACCATCAGCGCAGCGGAGCGATTGAACGTCTCAGCTCACTGGAGTTTGGAGCGTCGCTCATGGCCATGATGGACGGGGTTCTTGGGGGTGCAACCATCTCGAACTCCGGACCTACTCAGCGGCGGCTTGATCGAGATGCTTCTTGCGCTGGCGCGTCAACCTGTGGCGACAGGACACAGCATTCCATCGGCCAAACGCCACACAAACAATGGTTACGGCCAAAGCCAATTCGCGATACACAGGCTGAGTGACTGCCGATTCAAAGCCAAAGCCGGGAAAGAAGATCGTCAGACCGCACCAGACAATCGCAAACACGAGCGGCATAAAGAAGAGAAACGAAAGCACGATCTGGATGCGTTCGTGCATGCTGAACTCCGGAGGCGGCGGGACGGTCACAGCTGAATTCTTGTGGCTCACGGGGCAAGCTCCTATGGCTGATGCGACAGAAACATTACTTCGAATCTACCCGCAACTCCGGTCACGAATTAACCACAGGTCCATTACTTCCCGCGTTCCTTCGGTTCCACTGCGGTCCGAGACCAAAGAGTCGCACCACGCGCAAGCTGATCTTTGAAGACCTGTTCCAACTCCCGGGCCTGAGGAACGTGGCCTTTGCGGATCTCAGTAAAGTACCAGTCCCAAGCCATGCCGCTGGCGTAGGTATACGCGAAGGCCGCCGCCGCATTCGCGGCCATGCCGACCCAGGGGATGACTTTCAAGAATTCTCTCAGTGCCATACGAATGGCGATGCGACCACCCGCGGCTCCAGTCATTTGCGCCCAGGTGGTGGCGGTGAGCTGCTGGTCATAGATCGCCGCCAATCGATAGGCAAGGTGCGTTTGAATCGCCATGACGACCGGAATGTCGACCCAAGGCAACGGCACCGCCGCCGCCGTTCCGGCGAGTGAACTGGCGGCGAGAATAGTCGACCACGTCTTACGCTGCAGTTGATCCTTCAGGTCCTTGATCACTTCCTCCATCTGCAGCAGATTCTGACGATACGCTTGCGGCAGCTGCTGCAGCACCGTCGCACGCAGCCGCTCACCGCCGAATTCGGCAGTGAGGAATCCTTCCGCAGCGGGAGTGAGATCGATCGGCACGATCGCATCGACCAATCCGGCAAACCGTTGCCGCTGTGCCTGAAGTGAGCGGAACAGATTCTCGGGCAGTCCCGGCGGCAGCTCGGTCAACAGCGCACCCCCATCGACCGGAAAGGGATCGACCTCGGGATGGTCTTCACCGGGATAGGCCTGATGCAGACAGGTGAGCAACAGCGCGACCGGACGCTCTGGGGCGGACTTGCGAATTGTCCGCAATTGATCGACCAGTTCCTCCAACGCATGATCCATCACTCTGACGGTGACAAGAATCAATTGTGTTGACTCGGAGAACTTGGCAATGTCTTCCGTGGGATCGTAACCGGCCTCGCCGAGTCCGCGCGTATCGAGAAATGTGACGAGAGGTTCGGCCGCATCAGGAAAATCGTACCGACTCGAACAGGTCGTCTGCGGACGAAATCCAGATCCGATTTCAACGGCATCTGCCTGTGTGAAGAACCGCACCACGGAACTCTTGCCGCTGCCGGTCTTGCCCAGGAGCCACAGGGTCGGAATTGGGGCGGCGGCGATCAGGTCGGCATACTGGGCGGTGAACTCTTCTTCGCTCAGCGGTGGTGATCCTCGCCACCAGTCGAGCCATTCGCGAAACGAAGTCATCAATTGCATCCCTTCCAAGAGGCGTGCCAATTGCAAGTATGGCTACTTCACCCAGTTCTTGGGATACCCGGCAAGCGGACTGGTCGCATCGGGTCGCCATAATGCGATCTCTTCAATCTTGCGGGCGAGGGCGATGTCCTGCGTCGTGATCGCGTGGACACGGTGGGTTTGAAGCTTGACGATCACCTGGGCGTATCCCAGTTCCAAGTCGGGATGATGCCACGCCGCTTCGGCGATGTACCCGATGGCATTCGCCAACAGCATGGTGTGTGACCAGCCGGGAGTGGTGTACTTGCGCCTCAGCCAGCCATCACGCACTTCCCAGTGCGGCAGGTTCTGGAGCGCCAGCGCCAGATCGTCGTCATTCAGAATAACATCGTCAGACATTTCCCTCTCCGTTGATGGGTGGGGCAAGCATTTGCCTCACATGGCTCGCCTGCCGTCCCTGCGTGATACCGCCACGAGCGTGAGAACGCAATTGAAGCCTTTTGGCAACAAGACGTCACCAGCCCAGGCGGGACCGGATCCCTCGCACCATTCGCACGGAATTCGTTTGCCCAATCGCTGACTGGGCGCCACGGTAGATGCAGGACCGCATCAATGCGCGGCCAGGTACCTGGATCGATCGCATGGTACCAATTGCACGACTTGTAACACGCTGTTGGCGGAGTGACTCATGAAGGTTGTCATGCTCGGAACCGGTTACGTTGGATTGGTGACCGGAACATGCTTTGCCGACAGCGGCAACGATGTGACCTGTGTCGACATTAACGCAGACAAGGTCGCCCGGCTGCAGCGCGGCGAAGTGCCCATCTATGAACCGGGCCTGACGGAGATGATCCAGCGGAACGTCGCCGCCGGTCGACTTCAGTTCACGACCGACGCGAGCACCTGCGTGCCGGCCGCACAGTGTGTGTTCATCGCCGTCGGAACGCCGCAAGGGGATGATGGAGCGGCTGATCTGAGCTATGTCTTCAGTGCCGCAGAAGGCGTCGCCCAACATCTCGCGGAGAATGCGATTGTCGTCGTCAAAAGCACGGTGCCTGTCGGAACCAATCGTCGCGTCGCGGAAATTCTCGCAAGCGCCGCTGGTCGCCCGATCGATGTCGCCAGCAATCCGGAGTTCCTC
>JAGQQB010000160.1 GCA_020426425.1 Planctomycetaceae bacterium
TAGAGCCATCGATGACGATCGTGTCGGTGACCGTGACCGACGAAGCCAGCGTGATCGTGTGGGTTCCGGCCCCCAGCCCAGCGAACGAAATCGTATCGGTGCCGCTCAGCGAATTCGCGTTTATGATCGCCTGGCGCAGTGAGCCAGCACCGCTGTCGTTCGTATTTGTGACCGTAAACGTGTTGAGCAGTCCGCTGTAATCGGCCTGGGCGACTTCCGAGAACACGATGTCCGTTGTGACATTGCCCAGTTCGTACTCCAGATCCCAGTCGCCGCCCAGAACTGCGGCGCCGGTATCGTCGATGCTGGCGGCGATATCTGCGCCGGTGGCCGTGGCGATGTTTTCCAGGAGCGTGCGCCCAGCATCGCTGCCAGCCAGATCGCAGCCGTAGAACAGCAGGTCGGCGCCCTCGTTGAGAGCATGGCTCCACGATTCGATGAGCGCTTGATCCTGCTGGATTGACTCGCTTGTGAGCCAGCCAGATCCCAGCTTAATCGCGTTCTCGGTCCCGTGGCTGACGAAGTGAACGGCGTCGAGTTTCTCGGTGGTGTATTGCGCCAACGTCTCCGTGATCTGCTCGATGCCATCGCGCTGCGTGGACAGCAGGACGACATCCAGTTGGCGATCAGGATCCTGGTGGGACCAAAGGTCGTCGAGCAGTTGCTGGTAGTCCTCTGCTGAGGAATCGACAAAGACCAGTTCCCGGGTGGCTTGTTGCTGGCTGTCCTGCGCGGAAGTCGTGGAGTCGGCTGCGATGTCCGGATCGGCGGAGACCGGCTCTGCAGAGTCGAGCATACCGGCAGATTGATCGACTTGCAGGCTCGGATCGACCAACGCAGTCGCCGGGCTGGCGCTGAAGAGAACGCGGTCTTCGAGTTCGGTCAGACGCAGTTTGCGCGGCTGCCGTCCCCCTTGGAGCCGAAGGACATGCGTCCTGGTGTCCGACATCCGCTCGACCACGGAATTCAGCAATTCGCGAACATTCATAATAACCCTCTCAATCCTCCGAAGCGCAACAATAGCGCAACGCCTGGCGCGTGAAGATAGGTCAGAAATCGGCGTCAGGTTGGGGAGGGTGGATGGGGATCAACTAATGACCTGGCAATACTTGCTGATTCCTGTGCTTCGCGCCTGTTGTGCCGGTCGGGTGAGGCAGGATCGGCAAACTCTGTGGCAGGCCGGTCTTCGGCTCTCAGGTCGCTGCGTCACGGGAGCCAGCGTGGCTGTTGGTCGTCTGTGACGGTCGCAGCGGTGAGATCGCAGAGTGCGCAGATACGGAATTCATCGAATGCAATGATCGTACTGCGGCGAAACAGCACAGCATGCATCGGAATCACCGGCGCGCGGAACGACGCATCAGCCAGAGGAACCGTGGCAGACCTGGAAAATTCAGCGGTCGCCGTCTGTTCGCTGGTCAATTGCCAAGAGGAACTGCCGATACGCGGCGGCGACCTCAGCGGCTTGCGTTTGCAGAATGTCGTTGTGATCGGCGTTGGGAAGCGAGATGAACTGTTTCGGCAAACCGTTCTCCGCTGTCGCTGGCGCGTGGTTGAACAGTTTCTGGCCGAGGGCATATGGAACAACGCGATCACGCTGGCCATGGAGCATCAGGAGCGGACAATTAATCGCACCGATGCGCTGGGCTGAAGGGTAACGGTCGATCAAGACCAGACTGACTGGCAACCAGGGGTAGTGGTAGGCGCCAGCGTCGGTGAGGGAACTGAAGGTTGCAGTCAGAATCAAGCCGCGCGGAGTCACGCGTTTCTGCTTCAAATCCCAAACCAGCCGGGTGGCCACGCCCCCACCCAGCGATTGTCCGCTGACGATGATTCGCTCGGGAGTGAGGCCGCGGTTGGTCGTCAACTCGCTCCAGATGGCCAAAGCATCGTGAGCCATGGCTGATTCCGAGGGCGAGCCAGTGCTGCCCCCATAGCCGCGATAGTCGAACAAGATCGCGTCATAGCCGAGTGAGTTCCAGAGCTTCAGCAGTGGTGCCCTGTTGCCGCGATTCCCGCCGTTCCCAGGGAACAACAAAACGACGTGTTGGCTGTCGCGTCCCGGAGTCACGCGAGACCACCAGCCCAGGAGTCGGACATTCTTGCCGACATTGAGCGTGAGTTGTTCGACACGCTGAGGGTCGAGATCTGGCTGCTGAGGTTGGACCGAACGTGGGTCCGGTGCGTAGATCAACTTGCGTTGCAATCCGGCGAACAACAGCAGCACTCCGAAGTAGCACAGGCAGAGCAGAAGAATCAGCCGCTGCAGTAGTCGCAACAACTGCCGGGTCGCGGTCAACGAGGGTTGAGCAGGTTGTGGCATACTGTGTTTGCCGAGGAGATACAGATTACGCGGCCGGAGGTGCTGTCCAGTCACCCCAATGCGCCAGGTACTCCGCATATGCGGGGAACTCGGCCTGCCGTTCTTCCAGCCACTGCTTCGTTTCTTCGACGATCCCCTGCTCTTCGGCGAGCGTCAAATGTCCGAGTAGAACGCGCGACCGCAGGAAGACAAAGTATGTGTCGAGGACATCACCACGACAGTAGTCGTTAATCTGTTGTAGCTCACCAGCATCGAACAGGTCCTGCACTTGTGATCCATCGACATCCATTTTGCCGGGCTTGCCGATCAGATTCGCGAGCAGGTTGAGTCCGCCGGTCATTCGCAGGGCGTTGAAATTTGAGAACAGGTCGTACAGATCGATGTGAGCGGAGATGTTGTACCGATTCCGGGATTGCTCGTACGACGGGGCCGAAACGTTGAACCATTCCGGAATGCTGTAACCGTAGCGGAACGCCGCCAGTTCCATGACCGGGACGTCGTAGCCGCGCCCGTTGAAGGTGACCAGTCGCGGGCGCCCGTAGTGCTTCCAGCCTTGCCAAAACTGTCGCACCATGACCCAGGGACGGAACTCGGGATCATCAAGCGTGGTGAGATCCTGCAGACGAAAGTCGGCTCCGACTTTGGCGACGGTGACAGACGTTGGGAGGACGAAGGTCGGTGGCAGCACATCTTTGCCGGTCGCCTCCAGCAGTTCATCGCGATACCGACGAATTGCCTGCTCGGGCGTGAGATTGTCCTTGGGATACCGCAGCTTGCTGATCAGTTCCCCATCGCCGACCGCTTCAATGTCGAAGACCAGATACGTGACTGGGGAGAAGAGTTCAGGCATGAGAGTGCGTCGCCATGCGACGGTTGAAGCGTTTAGAGTTTAAGGGCCTGCGGGCCACGTTGTGGCGTTGAACGTCGAACGCCGATGTTCTTAGATTCCGTTTCCGAACTTATTTTGTCTGGATCTCTGGAAACCCGAAGCGTCAGCGAGGGATGGTATGTCATGGCGATTCACGAAATCCCTCGCTGACGCGTCGGGTTACCAAAAGTTTTGGAACTGGTTCTAGAGTCTCCGTCCTCGATCTTAAGTCGTCCTGAATTCCGACTCCTACGTCGCCCCCTGGTCAATCAATCGCTGAATGTCCGCTTCGAGGTTTCGCCAACTGGGGGAGACGTTCTCGAGTTTGTTGCGTTCCACGCGTTGCAGCAGGCGTCGGGCGTCGGCGAGTTTGCCATCGTAGGCGTTGAGCGCCGCACGACCGATGAAGGCTTCAGTGTAGAACCGTTCGTCGTGGGAGCGGAACGACTCCAATAGATCGAGTTCCTGCTCCGCCGATTGCTTCTGCTGGGGATCCTTCAGATAGATCAGGGCGAGTTGTTCGTGCGCCCGGTTGACCCAGATGGCGTCGTTGGGGAACCACATCGTGACCGCGCGAAAGCCTTCCGCATTGTCGACCTCGAGCATTGCTTTGATGTACTGGTCCCGAGCTGTTCCCTGTCGCTGGACCGCCGAATTTAATGCATCGGGATTGACCGGTGGCATCCTCATACGCGTGAACCAGCCGAGTCCTGCAGCGAGCAGTGCCGTGAGCAGGCAGAGTGCCGGAAGCAAGAACCTGGCTCGTGGCAGCGTGCTGCCAACAGTCACGGTGCCGGTCGACTCGCTGACGTCGACTTCTTCGCCCGTCTTGAGCGCTTTGGCAATGCGGCGGACATCGAGCAGTGCCGACTGTGCGTCGGGATAACGATCCTCGGGATCGCGGGCCATCATTTTGGAAATGACGTCGCAGACCACCTTGGGGACGTCAGGCCGCACTTTGCCGAGCGGTTGCGCTTTCTCCTGCAGATGCTTGAACGCGACGGCAACGGCGTTGTCTCCTTCAAACGGCGGACGACCAGCCAACATGTGATAGCAGGTGACTCCAAACGAATAGAGATCGCTGCGCTGATCGAGCTTCTTGCCTTGCACTTGCTCAGGGCTCATATACAACGGCGTCCCCATGGTGACTCCCTCTTGCGTGAGGTTGAGTCGTTCGCCGCCTTGCAGCTGGGCGAGACCAAAGTCGGCCACTTTCGCTTCGCCGCGGCGAGTGATCATGATGTTTTCCGGCTTGATGTCGCGGTGAATGATCCCCCGTTCGCCGGCGGCCGCCATCGCGGAAAGGACTTGCCGCATGAAGTACAGACTCATGTTCACATCAAGCGGCCCGCGACGCTTGAGGAATGCTTTCAGTGTCTGGCCATCGACGTATTCCTGCGCGATGTAGTGCTGTCCCGATTCGAAGCCGAATGTGTACACCTGCACGATGTTCGAATGGTTCAGTCCCGCCGCCGCCTTCGCCTCAGTCTGGAACCGCTGCACATGCGACTGATCCTCCATCATGTCGGGACGCAGCAGTTTCAGCGCGACATTGCGCCGTAGGGTGGTCTGTTCGGCGAGCCAGACTTCGGCCATGCCCCCTTTGCCGAGCGGACGCAACAGGCGAAACTCACCGAGGACGGTTCCAGCGGACCGTTGAACGGCGGCGGATTTGCCCGCCGACTCCGAGGTCGTGGACTTCTCCAGACGAGTTTCGTCGATAGGGGCTTCGTCAGGGTGTTCCGATTTGGCCATGGGCTGAATGGACCGGATGGGGTTCAGGACGGGAGTTGCAGACAGATTGTCCTAGCCCAGCCGTGTGGCCGCAAGCCAAGAATCTGACCCGCCTGATAGGTGATAGGGCCGCCTCGCAGAGAATCATGCGGCTCAGCTGGTGGCGCAACGCTAAGGTGCGTAGGCATTCGGGGTGAGTGCGTTTAGCTCTTCACCGCGCTGCTGCAGGATTTCGTGCGCGAGCTGATTGATGCCGTATCCGCGCGGGATGAAGATCCAGGGTTTGCGGACCTGGGTGCAGTAGTGCTTGATGTCTTCTGCGTGGCCATGACCCACCCAGCGAATGAGGAGCAAGACAGCGGCGACATCGGGCGACTGAACGATGGGTTGGAATTTGAGTGTCGCTTCGTGTTCGTTCGTCCGTTCCCAAATCAGCTCGCCCAATTCGAACGCCTCTTGAATCTTCGCTTGCGTTTGCGGCTTGGGAACGCCGCCAATCATCACGAGCTTGCGACCGCGCAACAGATTGGCGACCTGTCGCACTTCTTCCGAATACTGTGGCGTGACATCTTCCGGCGCATCGGCTTCGCGATCAGCGAGATAGCGATCGATCTCGGCGAGCACGCGTTGAAAGCCGCGCGACTCGGGAAGACCATCGGGCAGATCATCGATGTCGTCGATCAGGATTTCGCGCAGCTCCCGGTTACTGGGCGGTACGTGTTCCTCGTCGAGCAGCAACTCAATGTCGGTGATCACACGGCTCCAGCGGGCGACATTGTCTTGGTGACCCAAGACACTTTCGTTGAGTTTGTGTTGAATGCGGTCGAGGATTTTGCGAATCCGGCGGGGGCGTTTCAGATCCTGCAGTCGGTCGTGGATGGCCTGTTTGAGTGGCGGGATGTCTTTGACATCGGCGAGGTCATCCAGTCGCAGGTGCCGTTCAATATAGAATCGATGTTCACTGGCGATCCGTTTGAGCCAGTTGAACGCGGACTTTTGATCGTAGTCTTCGCGGACATCGCGTCGCTCCTGCACCCTCCGCAGGGCGGACTGGGCAGTCGCCATCGCCTGCAGTCCCTCTCGCATCTGTTCGTTCCAAGTGTCGTGATCGGTGCCGGTGGCCTGCAAGACTTCGAGCAGATACTCGGCGGCATCGGCGAGGCAGTCGAGGCAGGCGGCGAGCATCGGATGCACTTCGCCCGGTCCACCCCGCGATGCAGATTCTGCCCGGTGCCGCGTCCGTTCGCAAATCGAGTTCAGCGCGGGGAGATCGAAAGGATCGCCGTCGGGCTCCGGACTTGGTTGCGGCTCCATGCGAGTCGGGCTTGCGGCTGGAGTCGTCACTTTCTGGCCGAGTGCCAACTTGCTGACCGCTTCTTCGGCGGAGTAAGTCCGTGGCCAATCGCCTTGCGGTTTAATCTGTCCGCGCGTGGCCTGCAGGGTGATCAGCAGGCCAAACCGGTCATTCACCGCGACCGCCCGATTGAGTGACTCCGGTTCGTCGATCTGGCCATCGCGGGCATCGACCACCAGTCCCCATAATGACTCGAGCGCGGCAAGTTCCGGCGATTCCAACGCCTCTTGCCAACCGTCGTCGGCATCAAGCAGGGACTTAAGTTGCCGAGCGGAGTCGTGTGCCTGTTCCAGTGGTTGCGAGTTGGCTGATGTATTCAAATCCAGAATGTTCTCGACGAGATCAGCGACCTCACGGCGTCGTTGCCGTTCCTGATCGTGGCGCCGTTTGCAAACTTCCAAACCTTGCTGCAGCGACACTTCCCATTCGCCGAGATCGAGATCGGCGGCATTTTCCGGAAGAAACTCCTGGCACTGACCATTCGCCAATGCCTCGGCGACCAACTGCTTGCGCCCATCCCGCCATTCATTGAGCCTGGTTACCAAATCGTTGGGGAGGAAGCGTCCTACGGTGCGTAATTGTCCCGCTGCTGCGATCAATTCATCGGCCAGCAAGCCCCCGCGCCGTCGTAACCCCCGAACCTGTTCAATGAAGCCTTCCAGTTGCGAAAGTTGGAGATCCTCGGGGCGGCTCATGGAAATCCTCCGGTGCGGTCAATTCCAGGTTGTCGTGTGGTGCTGCAGAACACAGCAACAGAGAGTGCCATTGTTCGCTTGCGACTGGAGTGACGTCAACCCCCTCGTGCCGGCCGAGCAGGAATTGATGTTGCGAAACCGCAACGAATCAGGAGAGTATGGATTGCAACGGGATAATCTGGCATGACCAGCAAGTGTGGACACTGGAATTGGCAGGAGTTCACTACGGATGTCGCTCCAGCAGCACGGAAGTTCGGCGGCAGGTGGTTCTGGCTGCCGCGTTTTCAGTTTGGCATAGCGCATCGCGCAGTCGTTCCAAATCAGCGATATTGTCGATGTCAAACCGTTCTGGCAGCAGCCAATGTGTCGCGTCGAGTTGCACCAATCGGGCAAGCGTTGCCGGGAGCACCTGCGCGGTACTCCAGGGGATGTCAGTGAACAGATCCGGCAAGGGACGACGCAGACCGATAAGATAATAGCCGCCGTCACTCGCTGGCCCGAGCACGCAGTCGTGGTGCGTGAGCTGTTCAAAGGCAGTGTGGACGAGGCCCGCCGTCAGCAGTGGGCAATCGGCGCCGACGATCACCACGCGGTCGGCATGTGTGAATGCCTGTTCGCAGGCCGAGTTCAGTCGCGATCCGAGGCTTTGCGGCGGCTGTGGCCAGAGCGTGTCTTCAGCTACAGCACATTCGGCAAACCATGCGCGTGACGCTGCTGTCTTTGGGGAGAATGCGATAGTGCGATGCCATGCGTCTGATCGCAATTCGTCGAGCAGGTCGAGTAAAAACGCCTCGGCAAACTGAGCCGCCCGTTCCATCCCAATTCCGGCCCCCAGGCGAGTTTTCGTTTGTCCCGGCACAGGGTGTCGCGCAAACAGGATCAGTTGCTGGGACATTGGGTCACTGTGTTGAGGAGTGAAAGACGTAAGACGCTGTGCGCGGGCAGGCCAACAGGGTGATCGCGCGGTTCTCGCGTTGGGGCGGCGACACCTGCCCCCTCTCCGCACGCGTTTGCGAAATCTGTGCGCTGGGGATACCGTAACTGGTTCCTGCACGCGATGACATCGAAC
>JAGQQB010000161.1 GCA_020426425.1 Planctomycetaceae bacterium
CTCGCGGAAGTTGTCGGGATGATGCTCGACAAGACCCCGGCGAATCGACCGCGAGATGGCATCGAAGCGGTCCAATTGCTCAACGCCGTCCTGGGCGAGGTGCAGGATCTGGAGTCACTGCTGCATGAGGCATTGGCTCACGAACCGCATGTCCAATGGTCTCGTGTCGGGCCACGCGATGTCTTCCTGGCGGAGACGCTGCTGGAAAACGGACGCCGACAGACGATCTATATCGAGGTGACCGCGGGGGATCTCGCCCAGCGACTGGTGCAGATCTACAGCGTCTGCTGCGCCTCGGTCCCGGAATTCTATCTGGACGCACTCCGCTTGAATTCATTGCTGTCGCACGCGGCCATCGCGATTCGGGATGTGCGCGGCAAAGAACACTTTGTCGTGCTCAACGCCTATCCCCGCAGCACCGTGGACGCAGAGGAACTCCGCCGCTCCATTCTCGAAGTCGCCCACCATGCCGATGCCATTGAACGGCAATTGACCGGTGGCGACATCTTCTGAACAGACAACGGGCGGATTCTCGGTTACACTAAATTCGCATCCAGGTCAGTGTTCAGCCTGCGTCAAGCATGGGTTTCCTTGTTGGCTGAACAGCAACTCTGCAGATGCCATTGCAACGTTGAATTCCACTCCTTCTCGTATGCCGGTCCGGGGACTGGGATGTTTGGTCGTCCGCACTTTCGCTGTTTCTCCTTTAGCTATCTGTGGGGCTCCCTTTGTGTGGGGCTGTTCGCCGTCAGTGCAGCGCACGCGCAGCCACAGCTGGTGTTTCTGCCTGCGCCAGATGCCCAACCGGTCGAGAACGAGATGGCCGGTAAGTCGGCGACTGCGTACCTCGAAGAGCTGGAGCAGAAGACCTCTGCCGAGGTGCAGCGCCTCGTCGGATTCGAACAGCCAATCGTTGTCTGGCCCGAGCTTGTTGGTCTGGAGACGGCAGAGGCATACAGCGAGTTTCCCATTCGCTACCTGGCAGTCCACCTGAGAATCGCAAATACGACGTCCGCTCCGATCGAGATCCATCCTGAAGCGATCAAGCTCAAGGCCGATCAGGCGGAACTGCTCGCAGGACAACTCCCCGAGAACTTTCCCTCGTACTACGTGGAACTTGGCGAGACGATGCTGGAGGTTGACGCTATTCGCAAACCGGCCGTCTGTGGCATCGGCGCCGGCGAGGTTGGTGAATTGCGAACCATTTTCGCACCGCTCCCGGCAACCCCACCCGGGATTGGTTTGCTGCTCGAAATCCCCGTGGCAGATACCACTCTGCAATTGGATCTGCGCGCGATTTCCAACGCTCGCCTGCTGCCCGACGCGCAACGGATCGGTCCTGGTGGAAGCCTTGGCTGGGTTGAGATCGATGGGCAGTTCGACACCGTCAACTGCAATCTGTTCGCGGAACAGATTGCCCAATGGGCCGACGCTGGCGTCGAGCGGTTTGTGGTGACCTGGGGGCCAGACGCACCCACATTCGATGCCACGCTGTTTGAATGGCTCATCCAGCCCTTGCGCGAGGACTACGATAACAACGCCCTCTTCGCTCAGATGCCAAGGCTGCATCTGGCGCGGGAGTTTCACCTGGGAGCGCTCCCCTCAATGCGTGAGGAAGGGGCCGAACTTGACCACTTGGAACAGGATGATCGTCAACATGTTCACCGGACCACCGCCGAGGCCGTGACCGCTGCGTTGAGAACGCTCTTTGAGGCGGCAGCCCCCGATTCCATCGCCGCCGAACTACAGTCCCCGGATCCATTGACACAGATCGCAATTCTGAAAACCGTCCCGCATCGACTGCCTGCGTCGCAACTGGACACCATCATCAAGTTTGCTCAATCCGACGCCATGGAGTTGCGGTCAGCCGCGCTGGTTGCCTTGGGACAGTTCAACGCCGCTGCAGCGCGTGATGTGTTACAAGCGGCGCTGAGCAGCGACGACCAGCAGCTGCAACTTGCGGCCACCACGGGGGTCCTGAAGTCGCCGCACCCAGAGTCTCTCGAGCTTGTGCAGCATGTGCTTGATGAGTCACCACTCGAACAGCAGGAACTGATTCGGTTGCTGGTGGCCTATCCGCACGCCGCCGGGGAAGCCTACTTGAGGAAATGCCTGCAACATGCAGACCCCGCCGTGCGAAAGGGAGCGATGACCGCGATCAACGCGCTGGGGAATCCTGAGCTTCCTGGCATCTTCTCGGTGATGCTCGACGATCCCGAGGAGTCTGTCCGAATGACGGCATTTCGCCTGCTCTCTCAGCGTCCCGAACGAGACGCCGAGCAGCATGCAATGCGGCATGCACTCGGCATGCTCGAACGCGGCGAGTTCAATTCGTCGCTGTACGCGTTCCTGTCCCGCGTACGTGATCCTCGCGTGGGACCATTGCTGCTCAAACTGCTCGATCAGGAAGCCCTCGTGGGCGAACGATCAACGATCATCCGTCTGTTAGGCGAGACGGGGGATGATTTCACAGAGCGCGAGTTGATCCGTCACTTTGCCAATCTCGATCCCACATTCCAGCGCGACATTCTGGAAGTGCTCTCCGAACAGGGGGCACCAGCAGCGCGCGAGCTGGCGCTGGGGCAACTCGATCATGAAGATCAAAATGTTCGGTCCTATGCCCTCGACATTCTGGTGGAAGACGGGGGCGAACAGATTGAAGCCGAGCTGAGCAAACGTTTGCTCAAACTGATCCCCCAAGGCGCGGAATTGAAGCTGGAGGAACTTTCCTTTCTGCTTGAAGGGATGGCCCGCTTGAATGGCGCGACGTCGCACGATGCGATGGTGCAATTCCGGGCCTTTGCCCATCAGCAGAAACTCGACCAACCGCTATTACAGGTGATCGATGCAATTCGGTCCCGATCAATGCAGTCGCCCGGCTGGAACGCGGCCCAGGCCGGACGCTATTACATGACACAGCAGAACAACACAGATGATGCACTCCGCTATTTTGATCTGGCGATTCAGATCGATCCAGACTTGGTCTTCGCCCACCAGGCGCGCGGCAACCTGCTGCTGAAGAAGGACAAACTGGATGAATCCCTCAAGTCGTTCCAGCGTGGTTTGGAGCTCGATGAGTTTGATGGCCAGTCGGTGACGGGCATTGGCATCATTATGGCGCGACAAGGCAAACCAGAAGAGGCGCTGAAGTTCACACTCGCCTCTGCAGACAAATTCCGCCAGGACGATGTCTTCGCCTACAACACCGCCTGCGTGTACGGTCGGGCCATCGAAAACCTGCGCACGCGTGATGAGTCAACCCAACGCGATGAGCGAATCCAGACGTACATTGACGCTGCGTTCGTAGAACTGGGCAGGTCGATCGAAATGGGCTTCATGGACCACGAGCTGATGCGTGAAGACCCCGACCTGACCTCGATCAGTGACGATCCCCGATTCGCGGAACTGTTGAAGAAGATTGTCCAGTTGCAATAGCGGTCACACTGGGCACGGGGTGCAACGGGCGATGTTCGTGACCGCAGGTGGTGTCCGTAATCGCATTCGGTGACAATGTGTTCGCTCCCGGCGGCAACGAGTGTGGGCTCTAGCTCAGCAGACTGTCCGTCGCCAGTGTCTCAATCCCCAGGAACTCGCGGAGTTGGGCGTATTCGCGGCGCGCCTGTCGACAGCGATCATCACCTAGCGGGTCGACATCCCGCCGTACGGCCCGCAGCAGGACGTTCTTCGGAGTATGTTCCAGATCGATGAACTCCAGTACCTGGGCCTGATAGCCCGCCGCCTCAAGCGCCGTCGCTCGCAGCGCATCGGTCAACAGTGAGCCCAGCCGCTCGCGGAAGAGTCCGTGACCGAGGACCGACGACAACTCGGCTGCATTCAGTTGCGGCGCGACTTGGTGCTGACAGCACGGCACCGCCAGGATGACATTCGCACGCGCCTGGACCGCATGCAGCAGCGTCGCGTCCGTGGCGGTGTCACAGGCGTGCAGCGAGACCGCCAGATGCAGTGACCGGTCCGCCAATTCGTTGAGTTCCAACGGATCTGGGTATGCAGCAAGTTCCGTACACTCAAAACGCAGACCTGTCAGTTCCAATCGCTGCACCGTCTGATTTGCCCGGTTGATCACATCGGCATTGCGGTCCAATCCAAGAATGTCGACTTCGCGTTTCTGGATTCCGTGTAGCAGATGGTGCAGCGCGAAGGTCAGATAGCTGAGCCCACAGCCGAAGTCGGTAACGCAAACTTGACCTTGCTGCGGCAGATGAATCGCCACATCGTTGACGAACTCCAGATAGCGGTTGATCTGCCGGAACTTGCGAAACTTGTCCGCCTTCACCTGTCCGCTGGACGTCATCACCCCCAGGTCGACCAGAAACCCGACTGGCGTTCCCTGTGGGATCAGGTACTGTTTTTCGCGATCATGCGTCGCCACAGCGGCAGTTCGTTGACGCTGCTCGCGTCGCAGGAAGTCGCGTCGTTTGGCACGTTTGAAGTGCCAGTCACCATCTGTCGTTAACAGTGCCGCCTGGCGGTATGAGGTTTCCAGGAGTGACTGCAACCTCCGCCGACTTTCGTCGAACGAACAGTTCTCATGGCGTTGCTGCGTCCCCGTCGTCAGCGTCCACTGCAGCAACTGTTCTCCGCGCAGCTCGATCGGTCGGAGTTGTTGTCGCGCAGCGATCTCGGCTCCTTTCACCGGTGAACTGAGCGTCAACGCGACCAGTGCCTGCATCGCGACCGACTGCTCGAAACGCCGCAGAAACTGCTCCAGCGGCGATTCAGTCGATGCGGCGGAGTCATTCATGGGGTAGGCAGTCGGCTTTCGGAGGTCAGCGATCGGCCCTTCGCTGTTGGCCGTTGGCTGATGTGGAAGAGAATGGCAGGTCGCTCAACCCTTCACTCTCCACCCTCCACGCCCTTACGCGAGCAGATCTTTCACGGCATCCCGCTCTGATCGCAGTTCGTCCAGCGTGGCCTGAATCTTACCTTGGGCGAACTCGGAGTGTTCCCAGCCTTGCACGATTTGATGCGTCCCCCCCTGCATCTGCAGCGGGAAGCCAAAGATCAGCCCTTCATCGATCCCGTAGCTGCCGTCACTGCAGACGGCCGCGCTGAAGCAGTCGCCCGCAGCTGTGGGACGCACAATCGACTTCACCGTGTCGAGGGCCGCATTCGCCGCCGAGGCCGCGCTCGACGCACCGCGGGCTTCAATCACCTGCGCTCCGCGCTTCTGTACCGTGGTGATAAAGTCGCCTTCCAGCCAGGTGTGATCGGTGATTACGTCAGTCGTCGGCTGGCCTCCAATCGTGGCATGCGCGAAGTCTGGGAACTGCGTCGCTGAGTGGTTCCCCCAGATCGCGAGATTGCGGACAGCGGAGACAGGCTGGCCCGACTTCTGCGCCAATTGGGTCTTCGCCCGGTTCTGATCGAGCATCGTCATCGCGTACCAGCGATCTCGCGGCACATCGGGCGCGGCGTTCATCGCGATCAGACAGTTCGTATTGCAGGGGTTTCCGACGACCAGCACCCGAACATCTTTGGCGGCCGCCGCCTGGATCGCCTTGCCGGTGCCGGTGAAGATCGGTCCGTTGACTCGAATCAAATCACCGCGTTCCATCCCCGCCTTACGAGGGACGCTGCCGACGCAAAGCACCCAATTGCAGTCGCCAAATCCGGCTTCCAGGTTGTCGCTGCTGTGCTTTTCGACTCCAGCGAGCGTGGGGAAAGCACAGTCGTCCAGTTCCATCTGGACCCCATCGAGATTCTTCAGCACCGGTGGAACCTCGACCAGATGCAGAATGACTGGCTGGTCCGGTCCAAACACTTCACCACTGGCCAGACGAAACACGAGGGCGTAACCAATGTTCCCCGCTGCGCCTGTCACGGCAACACGAATGGGCTGATTCATAAGACGATTCTCCTCGACAAGCTGTAAATTGAATTGGTGCTGGTCTCCGCACGCGGGCAGTTTGCATCAAGGCGTGCGTAACACTTTCCCGGTCGCCTACTTGCGGCGTGACTTGGTGACTTTCTTGGTCGGCTTCTTGCGTGTGACCTTCTTTGGAGTGGAGCGGGCACTGCTCGACTTGGTGGCCGGCTTCGTCTTGGTCTTCGCGCTCTTGGTGGTGGCAGTCTTCTTGGCGACCTTTTTGACGACTTTCTGCTTCCCTGAACCGGTCCCTGAACTGGCTTTGGCCGGACGCGCGGTCTTGGTCTTCTTGGCAGGGGCCTTGTCTTTAGCAGCGGGTTTCTTCGCCGGAGCCTTCTTCCGTGGCGGCCCCTTCTTGATCAATTCCTGCAGACGCTTTGCGGCGTCATGGGGATCGACATCGTCTTCCGGTTCGTAGTCGACAAACGCGGGTGAGAGTTTCGGATCGACCGCGAGCGACTTGAGCAGATAACAGATGTACGGTGCATCGGACTTCTTGGTCGCCGACTTCAATTCTTCGGCAGCCTGATCAATGGTTGACGTCGCGTCCGTCAGTCCAAGCCAGACAAGTGCCTGAAGCATGGTCTGGTCCACGGGAACCACATGGCCGCCGCAGCAGGACTGCAGGACGAAATTGCGAATGAAACTGGTCTGATGCGGAATGCCTTCGAGTTCCTTGCTCGCCGCGTCCAGTGTCTTACGTTTGACGGCTTCGAGATCGAACGAGAAGGTCGCTTCAAAGACATGGTGCAGCGACTCTCGCAGCCGCATCGCCTTCCAGTCGGCATCGGGCAGCGGCGTCAGAAACGCTTTAATTTCGTCGACGGAACTGACCCGGATCTCGTTCAAATCAAAGAACCCGTCCAGGAGATGCTGAAACGACTTTTCCGCGACATCGTGCGCGCTATCTTCCAGGCAGGCAGCGAACAGCAATGTCTCCATCACCGATCGGTTGCTGTTGGGCACTTTGCCCTTGTAGTTCTTCTTGAGCTGCGTCACACAGCTTTTGAGAATGTTTTGCCGATCTGACGATTTCAGTGGCTTTGAGGCAGCCATCTGGGCCTCCCGATGCTCAGTGGGTCAATAAAGGGAAGGTTCCGAAGGGTAGGCATCCCGCCTCACTCTTCGGAGGTATCCAGTTCGTCGGAAGTCTGTGCTTCCTCGAAATCATTGAAATCGTCCTCCGCCGATTTGTCTGATTCCAGATTCAACTCACGCAGTGTGCGCGAGACTTCGATGCTCTTCTTCACGCCGTGATCATTCACAAACGTCAGCACTGGCGTGTACCGCAGATCGAGTGCTTTGGCGATCTTCGATTGCAGCCAGCCGCGCGCGGAATTCAGCCCCTGCAGCGCCAGCCCTTCTCCGTCGCCCATGATCGAAACGTACACCTTCGCCGTCCGCAGATCGGTGGGCACTTCCACATGCAAAACCGTCACGTTCTTCACGCGGGGGTCTCGCAGTTCGAACAGGATCGCGGTGCTGACCACCTGACGGATGGCTTCGGCAACGCGGGCAGTGCGACGAGTACTCATCGAAGACAGGCAGACCGGGAATACGAGGGGCAAAAACGGGGACCGAAACCGAGGGATGAACTACTCATCCAGACTGCGTTTCCTTTCCTCAATCCGGAACGCCTCCAACAGGTCGCCCTCTTTCACGTCGTTGAAGCCGTCCAGCCGA
Source organism: Planctomycetaceae bacterium (assembly GCA_020426425.1). Lineage (GTDB taxonomy): Bacteria > Planctomycetota > Planctomycetia > Planctomycetales > Planctomycetaceae > JACKHO01. The sequence goes on from JAGQQB010000161.1 coordinate 7,571, forward strand.
ATACCACACTCGTACCCTTCGCGGACTTCCTTCGCGTCGTCCTTCTCGCGCTTGAGCGAAGCGATTGCGTAGTCGTTGAGGATCTTCTGATCGCGAATCACATGCACGCGGTTGGACCGTTCGATCGATCCATTGAGCACGCGGCAACCAGCAATCGTCCCAATCCGGCTGATACTGAAGGTTCGCAGCACCAGTGCCCGGCCCGTGGAAACCTCCACTCGTTCAGGCTGCAACAACCCTTCGAGCGCCTGCCGAATTTCGTCGGTAACGTTGTAGATGATGTTGTAACGGCGAATGTCGACCCCTTCCTGCGCCGCGAGCGACTCCGCCCGATCTTCGGCGATGACGTGGAAGGCGATGATGATCGCGCCTGAAGAGGCCGCGAGGTAGACGTCGCTCTCATTCACACCGCCGACCGCTTCGTGCAGGATCTTGATCCGCACTTCCTCGTGGTCGAACC
>JAGQQB010000162.1 GCA_020426425.1 Planctomycetaceae bacterium
CTCGTCCCTTGTCCCTAGTCCCTCGACAGCCCACCATACAATACAACTCACACAACACCGCTCAGGCCTCGTCCGGCTGGCGGATCACACTGACCTACAAGGACCATCGCCATGCGATTCAAACGGACTCTGCTCTCGACATCACTCCTGTGCTGCGGTCTGTTGCTCGGCTGCCCAGCCGGGGACGAATACAACACCGTCCCACAGACAGACGTCACCAACACCGATCCCGTGCATGAGCACGCGCCGCACGGTCCGCATGGCGGGCACATTCTGGAACTGGGCGCCTACCATGGCGAAATCGCGATGGGCGAGGACCGAGTCGTCTCGCTGTATGTGCTGGGTGAAGACGCCGCGACTGCAGTTCCTGTGGAAGGAGCGACCGCGACGCTGCATCTGGAGAATGGTGAAGAGCATCTTGATATTGCCCTCACCGCCGCTCCGCTGGAAGGAGAAGCTGATGGGAGTTCCTCCCGCTTCAGTTCGGCCGCTGATGCGATCCCAGAGGCGATCAAGGACATTGAAGGTTTGAAGGGCGAAGTGGAACTGAAGGTCGGCGACACCACCGCGAAGGCTTCCCTGTCCCATGATCATGAGGGACATGATCACGACCACGGCCATGCACATTAGGCCGCCGGGCTCGCGCCCAGGTCGAAAAATTTTCCCAACCATCATGGCCAGCGCGGCTCGCGCTGGCCATGTTCGTTTTTCAACGTTCCGCAGCGCCTTCGGCCTGGGATGTGCAATGGTGTGGGACGGTGCGAATGGAGTCGCATCGGGTTTGGCGAGGAGTTTTCCTTGTTTTAGCCACCGGCTGACATGACTTCGTTGCGGCACTCCCAACTTTATCCAATCTGGCTGCTCATCTTGATTGCAGCACTGCTGCCTGGATTGGCAGATAGTGTTGTGCGCGCACAAGACGAGATCTTGATCCCGCCGGCTGTGAGCGACTCGAGCGCACCCCAATCGGCCGATAAGTTGACGACGAACAATGCGGTGTCCTCGCGTCGCATCTTGCTGGTCATCGACTCCCGCACAGAACGAACACAACAAGAGATGGCCAAGTTGCGGGCACCGGATGGACCATTCGTCAAACTGCTGACCAAAGGTTGGAGCGTCGGTTCTGGACGTGACAGTGACGTCCAGATCGTCGACATCAGTCATTCAGTACCCGATGATTTGAAGGAATTGGTCGCCAAGATCGACCCAGCACGACTGCCGCTGCCGGTGTTCATTGACAATGGTGAGATCGCGCGATCGTTCCAGCAGGGTTGTACCACCCCGCTTGATGAATGGACGTTCGGCTGGCTGCGAACCGGAAACGATGAACGTCCCATCGAACCGCCTCCGGAACCAGTCCAGGTGGCCACGACCGGCCACTATCCGCTGCGCGGCAACCACTGGTCCGTGGAAGGGAACTGGAATCCGACCCGCGAATACGTGATTCACCATCTGCGTTCGACGCATGGACAACAGCTACAGACCGGTTGGCAGATTGAAGAGTGGTCGCTGGAGGAACTCAAATCGGTACACGACGATCTGCACGATCGCGAACAGGGGTTCCGTGGTCGCTATGCCGGCACATCCACCAGCAGTTCGAGTTCGTCCCGATCCGGGAGCGTGAGTGGCATCCAAAAGCCGGGCAAGGCGTCCCGGTAGTCAATCCATAGCGCGATCAAACTTCACACCTGCCGACCACCCACTATTGCGCCAGCGGCATGGCTCGCAGCGCCTCAATCCGACCCTGATACAACTCGCGGATATCCTTCAGTCCGAAGCGGATCATCGCGAGACGTTCCATGCCAAGGCCCCAGGCAAGCACAGGATGCTTGCAGCCAAGCGGTTCGGTGACCTCGGGACGGAAGATGCCAGCACCTCCCATCTCGATCCACTTGCCGCGGCTCTCCAGGTAGACGACAACATCGACGCTCGGTTCCGTGTACGGATAAAACGCTGGTTTGAACTTCACCTGCTTGAAGCCCATCTTCAGGTAGAACGACTCCAGCGTTCCCAGCAGCGACGCCAGTGAGGCGGTTTCATCAATGACAATACCGTCGACCTGATGAAACACGGGCAGGTGCTTGTAACTCATCGTTTCATTGCGGCAGACCCAGCCGACGCAGAATGCTTTGAACGGTGGCTCAGGATGCGCAGCCAATGCGCGAATGGTCGATGCCGTCGTATGCGTCCGCAGCACGACTTGTCGCGCCCGTTCTGGTGACCACTTGTAGCCCCAGCCTTCCGAGCCGGTGTCGCCACCGTCTTCATGGGCGCGGCGCACCCGCTCGACCAGAGCCGCATCTTCTGGCAATGGCGCCGTACTCGGCTGCGCCATGTAGAACGTATCCTGCATGTCGCGGGCAGGATGGTCCTGCGGCTGGAATAGCGCATCGAAATTCCAGAAGCTCGACTCGACCATCGGCGAGACAACCTCGGTGAAGCCCATCTCCAGATACGCCCGCCGTGTTTGTTCAATGATCTTTCGCAATGGGTGCACCTTGGCGGGATGCTCGGTCTCCGCTGGCAGCGTGATGTCGTAAGGCCGCAGCGTAATTTCGCGCCAAGCTCCGCTGCGCAGGTCTTCGCTCGTCAGCAGATTTCGCTCCTGCTTGACCGAAATCCCCACCTCAAGTTGAGTCTGTCCCGCAGCGGTGAGCGATACCGTTCGCTGAGTCCGTTGCTTGAGTTTGCCAAGTTCGGTCCGCTTACCGAGCAGCGTTCGCAGCCGATCGGCATCGGGGCGACCACTGAAGCGAATGGATGCTCCAGATGTCCCAGCCAACAATGCTTCATCCACATCCTGATGTCCGGCGGATGCTGCCTGTTGCCCGGCCTGTGTCAATCGCACGCCCTGTTTGTCGCGGACAATCCAGTCCCGGGCGACACCCCACTTGAAGACTTCATTGACGGCAATTTTTGCCTGTCCTGCTGCCTTGGCGAAATCCCCGGTGGCGAGTTCGCCTCCCTGGTCCACCAGCAATTGCAGCGCGCGTCGTTCGGGCAGACCAGCCGCGATCAGTTCACCCGCATTATCGGCGGGGATGAATTCCTCGTAGTCCTCCTCGACGATCTCCACGAACCCCAGCTTCGCCGCTTCTTGTGCGACAACCACGACTTTCGACTGATCGGCACCCAGGCTCGCCGCCAGCGCGTTGAGTTCACAGGACCCACCGGCCGCGCGCAGCGCCTGCCAGACTGAAGAGGACCATTCGTCCAGGACCAGAGGTTCCGACATCGCTTCGGGTTCCGCGCTGAGCATTCACGTGAGGTTTGATTGACCCGCATACTAGCAGGCCGCGCGGCAGAGGGTAGTCACCCGTTCCATCTGCCCGAAATTCAGCGGCTCGACCCTACGCGTCAAGATAGGCAAACTTTTCCGATTGTTCCGGCGGTGCTGCAGGAACCACCCTCACGACCGGTGCCAGACGACAAATCGCATCATCCCCGTCAACAGTACCCGACGATAAACCGAGTTGAGTCGATGCAGTCCCTGCAATTGGCCCGGACCTGGTACAGGTCACCGTTCTGGAATTCTGGAACGTTCGAACACATCACCTGAGGGGGGGGTTGTGATGCGTCGGAATCAGTCCCACGCTGTGCAGACATTCATTCGTTCCGCATTGGCATGCACCTGCCTGGCCGTTGTGCCATTCGCTGGTTGCTCGAATAGTAGTGGCAAGAACTTCTCGCTTGGTCTACGAAAAGAGGCCGCCGAGTCGGCTTTGAAGGCCGAGGAGGAACTCGCGGAACGAAAGCAACAGGAAGCCGCCATTGCCAAGGCGGACGCGGAACAGGATCGCGACGAGGGGCGAACCCGTGTCCGCATTGCGGGACATGACTCCCGCCGCAGCCCGCTCGCCGATCTGTTGCGTGGCGAGAAGGAACCAGAGGGAGATCCATTCGCCACCGCAGAAGCTGCCAACGACAAGCCTGCCTGGGCGGACGCAGATCGTACTGACACGGAAGCCGCCAGAGATGCGTTGGTTGCCGATCGGGAGGACCGCGGCGGCCGGCGAACTGAGGCTGCGGCTGAGTCCCCCTGGGACGAATTGATGAAGGACTATCTCGAGGACGATGCAACGTCGCGCAGTACGTGGCCACATCAGGATGATCAGGTTCGCCAGGTCTCCAGCAGTCGCGATTTCCCAGCGCTGGAAGAAGAAGCGACCTTGCCGGCCGAACGGTCCTTGTCGAATGAATCCCAAGGATTGGACTGGGCTCAAGCGGGACGTGCGGAGTCGGCTGCCAACAGGGTGGTGGGACCTGAACCGCCAGCGGACTGGGCACGACAGGAGGAGACCTCAGTCGCCGAGAACACCGCCGAAGCGGGGGCTTCAGCGGCCGATTGGTTCGATCGCGTGCAACCGATCGATCCTCATGCGCCAGAAACGTCTGCCAATGCCGCGACCCAGGAGCAGGATCCCGCATCGCGGTCTCGCTTGACTCGCGAAGACCTGGTGAATGCGCGCACCCGGCATGGCCACCCGGCTGTCGATGACGAGCGTCTGGCGATGAGGGTGCCCGTGGCCCAGTCGGTGTCGGAAGTGCAAGCGACCAAGCTCCGCATTCAGTCACTGATGTCGCAGTCGCATTCTGATGTTGTTCGCGGCGACCTCTATTCCGCCTATCGCAGTGCCGTGCTCGCACAGCAGGAAGCGGAACGGCAGCACGTGGAGTTCACTGGGGCCGAAGAGCGTCCCGCTGAGCTTGTTAGCAGCATCGCACAGCGGTTGTGGAATGACGACGAGAAGCCGAGTACCTCGACTTCGTTCGCAAGTCGCTCCCACGGCGCAACGCTGCCGACCGACTCACGGACATTCAAACCCAACCCGGCGGGAGATCACATCTTCGGGGACAATGCGTCTTCGGAATGGATCGCACTTCCCGAAGATTCCGCCGCACCGACTTCGTTCCCCTCGAACTCGAGTCAACCCTCACCCAGTCCGACGTGGCAGAACGATGCGGCTCCCAGCCTGCCAGCACCGCGCAGTGGTGATTCGCGAACTGGCTCGGTCGACCAATCGGGTGGTTCGACGCTGCCGAGAATCCGGACATTCGATGGTCAGTACATTCAGCAAGCCTCGCTCTCCGTGGCGGACACGAATCGTCTGACAGGAGATGTGGTCAACACTCCCAGCCCCGCCACAGCGGACGACGGCTTCGCGTCACAGCGGACGGGGAACGACATGTGGCAAGAGTTCCTCGCAAAGTCATCAAACAACGCAGACGCGCCCGCGCCGATCACCGCAGTGAATCGTCCAGTGCTGAGTACTCCGCGTTCTCCGAACAACAAGGTGTTGCAAGCGATCGACTCTGCTGAGCCACAGCTCGACGACTGGAAGATGGCATTGGCTCAGGCGCCGGTTCCGCCATTGGAACCTGTGCTCACCCCAGCCATCTCGACAGTGTCGACTGCCGACGTACCCGTGACGGCCACCGTCGCCAAGCCCATTGCCGAGTCAGTACCTGGTCACTGGCTGGATGGGAACTTGAAATGGGCCATCGCCGGTTTCCTGGCCGCGCTCGTCTCGACCGTGCTCGGACTACGTGTCCGTCGCGAAGAGGCTTAGCAGGACCGGCTGCTACGACAGCAGAAGTCACCACCGATTTCGCTCAACAGCCCCGTGCATTGATTTCGCAATCATTGGACGGGGCTGTTTCTTGTACGTGCGCGGTCCGAGTCTGCACGGCATTCACCAAGGGAGGACTGCAGGACCAGTGCCTAAGGTTTGCTGGATTGCTAACATCGGTCCATGTCTTCCGCCCAGCAGGCATCATGCCCCGAACCCTGTTTGCTCTTCGCCGGCGGCGGGAGTGGCGGACATCTTTATCCGGGACTGGCGATCGCAGCAGCGGTCCGACAACGTGATCCAAAGATTCGGTGCCATTTCCTCTGTTCAGATCGGCCTGTCGATCTGCAGATTCTGGCAGCGGAGCAACAGTCATTCATTCCGCTGATGGTGCCATCTGCATGCGACTTTCCGCGCCGTCCCTGGCGTGCCTGTCCTCAGTTTCTGACTGCGTTTCGCACCTCGAGCCGGTTGCTGCGTCAGTACTCCCGGTCTGTTGTGTTTGGTACGGGAGGATTCGTCAGTGTTCCAGTCGTGCTGACAGCGGCATGGCATCATCGTCCGATCGCTCTCTTTGAAGCGAACGCGGTTCCCGGTCGCGCGACTTCGTTTTTGGAGCGATTCGCGGAGCAGATCTTCGCTGGCAGTCCAGGTGTTGTAGAGCATTTGCGGTCTAGGCAGCGGGCCATGGTCTCCGGCGTGCCGCTGCGTGACGATCTCGTCCGATTGGCTTCCGGGTCACAGCTGCGAGGCGCTGACGCACAGCCACAACAACTGCTGGTCCTCGGTGGCAGCCAGGGGGCGTCGGAAATCAACCGCGGGATGGAATACGTGTTGCGACATGAGCCAGGTCTCCTCCGGGACTGGTCGGTCCTGCATCAGACCGGGGCGTATGAGACCTCGGCACTACGACAGGCGTATGCAGACTGTGGAATCACAGCCGAGATTGTCCCCTTCATCGACAACATGGGTGCGGCCATGTGGCAATCTCAATTGGCGCTCAGCCGCAGCGGTGCCGTTTCGCTGGCCGAGTTCGCCCTGTTCGGGTTGCCGTCAATCCTCATGCCCCATGCCGTCGCTGTCCGGGACCATCAACGTGCCAATGCGTTGTCTGCGGTAGCAGTGAATTCTGCAGTGACGGTTGAGGGAGTGTCAGAGGTCGAACGGTTTCGCTCGCTCGCCGACCATCTGCGGCGGCTGGCCACGAATCAGTCGTTGCGTAATGAGATGTCCATCGCTGCTCGCTCGCTGGCACGCCCCGCAGCGGCGGCGGAGATTGCCGAAGTGCTGCTGGATCGGCTGCATTCCGTCTGATCGCACCGCCATGTCGATGACATCAGCGCGACACTTCACACCGATTGCCGACTTCGCGCGTTTTCGCCTGCAACGCCACGCAAGGTCGCCCCAGTTTGACACGCACCGACTGGGTAAGCTGTACGTCGCTTGCGCTGTCACTTCAAGCAGCCCCTAAGCCTGTTCCGATGTTGGGGTTCGTGGAGATTCAACGGACTGGACTCCAACGTCGACGAGGGATCGTCCCAACTGTTGAACCGGGTCGCTCAGGAACAGGTCTGCAGATGACGAATTGTACACGGCACATCGGCATGTGCTTGGCCTTGCTCTGCATGCTTGCAGCAGCGGGGGTTCGCGCTGAAGACTCCGCCACTCGCGTCTCGCACCGCAACACAGCGTTCGTCCAGAACATCCGTCGTGCGTGTGACTCCACCGTCAACATCCACACGGAAAAGCGGCAAAAATCGCTCGACGTGGTCTTCTCGGCCAGCAAGGGGACCAAAATCAACGGCATGGGGACCGGCGTCATCATCGACGAGCGGGGCTACATCGTCACCAACTTCCATGTCGTGGAAGATGCTGAAGTCCTCCGGGTGACCCTGAACGATCAAAGCTCCTACTTCGCTCGCGTCATTGATACGGATCCCCCCGAGGATCTGGCGCTGATCAAGATTGACGCCACGCGAACTCTGCCTGTCATGCCGATGGGTACGTCCTCGGACCTCATGCTCGGTGAAGATGTCGCTGCCATTGGCAACGCCTTCGGCTACGAACATTCCGTGTCACGCGGCATCATCAGTGCCCTGGGCCGCGATGTTGAAGTCAACGAACATCAAGCCTACCGCAACCTCATTCAGACTGACGCCGCCATCAACCCCGGCAACAGCGGTGGACCACTGGTGAACATCGATGGTGAACTGATCGGCATCAACGTTGCCATTCGCGCCGGTGCTCAAAAGATCGGTTTCGCGATCCCCATTGATGACGCTCGCCGCATCATCGCCCAGCTCATCAGTGTCGAACGCCGGCAGGATCAGTTCCACGGCATTGTCACCCGCGATCACAAACAGGGGCTGGATCGGCACCTGGTGGTGCAAAGCGTGATTCCGAACTCGCCCGCCGCGACCGCAGGTGTTCAGCCGGGTGACGTAATTGTC
>JAGQQB010000163.1 GCA_020426425.1 Planctomycetaceae bacterium
TTTCCTCCGGCCGATATGCCGAACCAAGGTCGATCAATTTGCAGTTTCCCGAGCGTTTGACCATCACGTTCGATGGCTTCACGTCGGCATGCACGATCCCTTCGCGATGCAGAGCCGCCAGTCCGGCAAGGCACTCACGTAGAATTGAGATCGCGACACCAACCTTGAACCGCGATTGGAAGCCGGCCTTGGTCAGCACAACATCGTTGATTGTCTTCCAGCGTTCACGGTCCACTTGATGCCGCAGGAATGCCAGTGTGCGGGGACTGAGCAACTGACGAATGTCGAAGCCATCGACCCACTCGGTCACCAGCACCAGAATCCCGCTGTGCTCGACCGCGTTGTATACGTCCAGCAGATGGTCCTGCTGAATGCGTGCGACATCCATCGCGATCCGGGCCATACGGGCCATTTCCTGACGATAGCTCGCTTCGGTTGGATAGCCTTCCGGACGGTGAAACTTCAACGCCAAACGAAAATTGACTCCGAACGCCCCTTCACGATCGGTCAGAAACACAACCCCCTGTCCTCCGGAACCGAGACGTTGCGTCAGCACATAACGAATGTTCCAGTCGACCGCGTCCTGGTTGACGATTTCCGCATAACGCGAATTCAGTCTCGCAATCGGCAGACCCGAGTCTGGCATGGGACCATCCCGACCGGGGTCGTACAGTCGTGTCGCGTCGACTGGGGGTGAACTCTCATCCTGTGGCATTTTCCGCTATCTTCCCATCCCTAGCTGATCGTGAAACTCGCAGGACCGACCCAACGTTGCCGCAAGCCCCTTTGGCGCCTGGCCTTTCCTCCTTGGTCAATCCGTCCCAGAAAACAGCCCTGCTCCGGTCCATTACTGATTCATGATCCATCCGCCGCAGACCACGCGATCCCCATCGTAAACCACAACCGCTTGACCAGGGGCGACGCCAAATTGTGGCTCGTCGAAACGCACAGCGAGTTGTTGCTCCGGTAGTTGCCGAACCGTACAGGGGGCTGGGGTGTGTTGGTAGCGAATCTGTGCAGTAGCGCGAAACTCACTCGGCGGATGCGGGATGAGCCAGTTGGCGTCGCTGGCAAATAACTCATCCCGACCGAGTTCGTCTTTCGTCCCGATCACAACACGGCGGGATTCGGGTTCGATGCGGACGACGAACCGAGGTTCGCCAAACGTGACGCCCAAACCGCGTCGCTGACCAATGGTGAAGTTCTGATAACCCGCGTGCTGGCCCACCACATTTCCCGCAGTGTCGACCAGTTCGCCAGCCGTATCTTGCGGACCCCGAAAACGATCAATGAACGCGGAATAATCGTTGTCAGGAATGAAGCAAATTTCTTGACTGTCCGGCTTCTCCGCCGTACGCAGCCCCGCCTCACGTGCAAGTTCACGGATCTCTTCTTTGGTGTAGCCCCCCACTGGGAACAGAATGTGTTCGAGCAATCGCGGCTCGACTCCAAACAACACGTAGGATTGATCCTTATGCTGGTCCCGCCCGCGAAACAAGCCCGGACGCGGCTCTTTGGCAACCGGCAACAGTTGGGCATAATGGCCAGTGGCAATCTTCTCTGCGCCAATCTGCCGCGCGAAGTCCCACAGCTTGCCAAACTTCAACCAGATGTTGCACATCACGCACGGGTTCGGCGTTCGACCAGCGAGATACTCGTCGGCGAAATACTCCTGGATCTTGCCGAAGCCGTCATCGAAGTTCAGGGCATGAAACGGGATGTCGAGCGCATCGGCGACCCGGCGGGCGTCGGCGGCATCAGAGACGCCGCAACACCCCTGCTTGTGCGCTTTGGTCGGCAGGACAGGCAACGCGCCATCCAATGACGTCGCGCAGGCGGTTTCGGCGGTGGTCCCCGAGCGCATGAACAGCCCGGTCACCTCGTGCCCCTGCTGCCGCAACAGCAGGGCCGACGCGGAGCTGTCAACACCGCCGCTCATTGCCAGGACGACCCGTGCCATGACTCCTGCTCAACTCACGTTATCGCGACGCTTGCCGCCAAGGGAATGTCGCCAATGGAATGAGTTCACGCGGTGGCAGATTGCCCCGCGCCTGTTGAGTGAATGTGAACCCATAACAGGCCACAATGCCCGAGTTCAATTCCCCGACATAGACCACGCCAGTCGCCGGCGTGCCAGCGGCACCACCGCCCCCTTGAGTCGCGGCAAAACCAGTCACCATGACGTACTGAGCGTTGTCCGTCACACCAAAGTCGGCTGCCAGATTCCGGGCATAGGCCTGAGTGAACGCACCCGCCTGACCATTGAAAATCCCGCCCGTCAGACGACCAGTCACATTGTCGAGCACGAAAACCGCATCGGTCTGAGCCACGGTCGTGCTGACCGTACACATGGAAAACTTCTCGCTGCCAGCAGCCGTTTCCGCATAAGCTCGTTCTGTGGGGCAGTAATATGCCACCATCAACCCCACGAGAACTCCGGCTCCCAACCACATCCACTTTTGATCTGTTGTGCGCGCTGTCACGATACTGCTCCTGAACCTCTGATTTGGAAACCGACCCGGAGTTACTCAGTCTATCCGATGCAGGACCGCTCGACCAGCACATTCCATTCGCGTTCGCGTTGAGCGTTGAGCGTTGAAGGTCGAACATCGAAGGTTGAACGAAGTGCATGCACGGTCTCGTTTAACCTTCGACCTTCAACGGTCGCGCAGCGACTCTCAACGCGGGCCGCAGGCCCCTCAACGCTCAACGTTTCGCGAGCAGCACCACTTCTCGGCCCCCAGGCGCGAGGACGAATTCCTCGCGGATGGAGGCATCACTGGAGACATCGACCAGTTCGAACGCCCAAACCAGGGAAATCAGCTTGCCGGAAAAGCTGTACGGGCCCCACGGGAGAATGAATGTGAGACGTTCGTTCCCCTTAAGTTCGGGATCGTGAATGTGCATGGTCTTGGCGACCTTCAGGTCACGGTCCCCTTTGCCAGTGGTGTTCCACACCAGACGCAATTCCAGGCGATTCGTGGGGCGATCAAGATCCCACTGGACATCGACATCAATCTCGCTGCCCGGTTCGAGCGCTCCTTGCTGGGGCAATGTGATGGACATTTCACTCATGAGGAATCACCCGAATGGGGAAATCGACTTTCACGTCTGGCCAGAATGGGATATCGCCATGCAGCCGGAGTCGCCAAACGATCTTGTTGTTCTTACCGGTCAACGTGTGCATCGTGTCGCCGGGAATCGTAATCAGCACTCCAGCATTGTCCGAAAGTTCCAACGGGTCGGAGGATTCGAACAGCACTTCGGAATGAAACTGATTCTTGTCGGTGTGGGTGTCGGTTCCCCGCCGATACGTCGCCTGCTCTTCCCCTTCCAGCAGCACTTGTAATTTGCGAATGGAGGCAGTTCCCCCCAGGAACGTCCACGAGAGTTCCGCCTCCCCACCCAGCGGGATCCATTGCCGACTGAGCGTGAGCACCGCCTTGGGATTGAACAGAGCCAGGAAACTGTGAATGACCCCCAGAATCAGCCCCAATCCGATCAGAACAAACGGTACGAGGAACAGCTCTGGCATCCATTGCCACTGTCCCTGCATCCAGTCTCCCACACGCTGCCACAGGAATACGGACAATATCCCATTCCAGAACAGAGAGATGAACACCAGACCGATGAAGTTACCCATCGCCGTCTGTTCTGGTTGCAGCGTGACCGGTCCAGGCGGCTCCTCCAGGTCGTCGTCATCAAACTCCGACTGCGACCACGCCGTAATCCGGTCTGTATGCGCTGGTCGACGTGGAGGACGTTCCTGCGTTGAGGACAAATCTCCCAGCCCTGCCAGCTCCTGCGCGACATTCGCTTTCGGCATCAGACGACTGGAAATCGCGTGCCACGCGATCCCGACAAAGCCCCCCAGTCCGATCAACACGAACGGAACCGGGAAGAATGCCCAACCCCAATCGGGTGTCCAGCCTCGTTCCAAGACCGCTTCGAATGGATCTTCCGGATTCACGAAACAAGTCGTCTGTGTGCCCGGCGGAATCTGTTTAACCACCTTCTCCCGCCAGCGCCGTGAATTGCTGTTCATCGTGAAGAATGAGTACTGATCGCCCGCGTACTCTTCCCCGTTGACCTCGTACTTGTAGGTCACGTCCACGCTGTAAGTGTTGCTGTCGTCACCCCGATGCACTCCGACTTCGCTCGTGACAATCGTGCAGGGGATCGCCTGCCAGTTCTTGGCGGCGGACATCTTCAGCATCGGTCCAATCGTCAGCAGGTACAGGAAGACTGAACCGACGGTCAGAAAGCCACCACAAAACACAAACCCGAACAGATATCCGGCCCAGGCGCCCAGAATGGATGGCGTCCGGTTCACAGAGAGCGCCTGTTGACGGCCTGAAACCATGTCCGTTCTCACTCCAAATTTGCAATCGCCGCCACGAGCTGCTGCTACCAGCTTGTAACACATGTCCCCAGTCGCGTGAACTGGAACCACGATCAGAGGGGGGATCAGTTCACAGTTCACTTTTCACAGTTCACTTTTGTCCAATGCACCACACAAACTCCTCTCGTGCATCGTCAGTCTGCTTCGCCACCCGGACGTAAATCTGCCCATCGCATACGGTCGGCGTCGAGAAGCACTCGTCTCCCAATTGATTCTCGCTGAGCAGTTCGAATTCATCGGGCCGGGCGCGGAATTCGAATGCCTGTCCCTCTTCGTTTACGACGAGAATCACCTCTCCCACGAGCACTGGCGACGACGAAAACGTTCCGCCCAGTCGCCCCTTCCATTGCTCTTCGCCCGTCGTGCAGTTCCAGCACATGGCAACACCGGCATCAGTCACCCCATAGAGATGTCCCTCCTTGACGAGCAGAGAGGGGACATACACCCTGGTTCCGCTGTCCCACACGACTTTGCCCGAGCCATCGCAGCGAATCGCCGCCACGTGATTCCGAGGGTAGCCGCCGCTACTGAACATCAACTCGCCGCAGACCACGGTCGACGTCACGCACTCGGTCGTCGCTCCTTCGATCTCCCACAGCTTCTTGCCAGTGAGCGGTTCGAAACTGGAGACGAGGTCGCAACCGGTCAGTAGCAACTGGTCGCGACCACAGACGTTGAGGATGATCGGCGACGCATAGTTCGGTGTCGCTGGACGCTCCTGCCGCCAGACGATTTCACCTGTCTCCCGATCGAGTCCCGCCACCGCTCCGCCCGACTTGTTGTCGGCAGAGACAATCACCAGCGGTCCGTAGACCGCCGGCGAAGAACCAAACGCCTGATGCACGATGTAATCGGTAATCGGCTGCTGCCAGAGCACCTTACCATCGAGTGAGACCGCTGAGGTAACCATCTGGCCACCGTGCAAAAAATTCACAAACAAACGCTCGCCATCGCACGCAGGAGTGCAGGAGGCATCGCTGCCTTTCTTGTTCTTAAACGGCGTGGGATTCCCCCGATGCACATCGACCGACCAGACCTGCTCGCCGGTATCACGTCGCAGGCAGAGCAACGATCGCGCCTCCCGCTCTGCCTCTGCCGTCGTCAGATACAACCGGTCACCGATCACAATCACCGAACCATGGCCGCGCCCAGGAACAGGTGTTTGCCACGCGATCCCCTGTTCGTCCGACCACTCGCGCGGCAGCGTTTGCTCCGCACTGGCAATCCCATCCCGACCCGGCCCCCGCCACCACGACCAGTCCTCGGCCAGCGACGCATTCGCCAGACAGGTCAGGACCAGCACACCACACAACCTGCGAATCATGATGGATTCCTCGGGAGTCATCGATTGGGGAAACGAAACTGCGACAGCCGCAGATCACGAGAATTCTCCCCGGCGAGCAATTTCGCCGCAACCGAGATGGAGAGTCGAGGGGCGAGAGTCGAGAGTCTCGTTTTGCGCGCACGTTCTGCATGCGTGATTCGATCGTCGTTGGTCGTCGAGTGTTCCGCGGACGTTGGCCCTCAGAATTGACGTGGAGTCAGATTCCCTGAATCCTGACCCCCGATCCCTCGCGGCCGGTCGCAAGACATTCCTGTTTGGTTGCGGCCACATGGCCGCGCTAGGGCAGAGAGTCCAGAACTGGTAAAGTTCGTGCTACTCCCCTACCTCCCAACTCCTCTCCTCCAATGCCCACCTCCGACCCACCGATCATCACCACCGGTCGCTACCGCCATTTCAAAGGCCGCGAGTACACCGTCCTCGGTATCGCCCGACACAGCGAAACACTCGATCCGCACGTCCTCTACCGCCAGGAATACGGCGACCACTCCCTCTGGATTCGCCCGTTAGAGATGTTCATGGAACAAGTCGAAGTCGACGGTCAAATACAGCCCCGGTTTGAACTGATCCAGCCACAGGAGTTTGATGGGTTGGTGTCGAAGTAGAGAGACTCACGCAAAGCTCGTGCAAGGAGCATCTCCACCTGGAGTATCTTGCGGTTTGGTGTTGAGCCTGCGCCAAACGCAAAACGAGTTAACGAGTGACCGCGTTCGATGGACACTTGGCCGTTCAGGCGTGAGCCGCCTTCGTCACGTCGGGCGTGGTAGGAACTCCCGCACTTCAAGAATCAACAACCCTTGTTCGCTATTCGTCAATCCTTAAACCATCGAAATCCACTGCGGCTGAGATGGTGGGGAACGCACTGAAAACCATTCTGCAATGTGTTCTAGCGGCAGCCCCTTTGGGTGCAACTGGCTCCGCCAGTGCCATTACTAAGCGGTCACTGTGATACTGATCTTCGCCGCCCACAAGGGTCCGCTGCAACCCTCAAGGGGGTAACGAACGCCCACGTAAGAACACTGGCCGAGCCAGTGGCACCCGGCGCTCGACACTCGACAGGATGTGGACCGGCATGAAAGATCACTGCTGGTCGAGCAATTGTAGCGTGGCCTGTAGATCCTCTGGCAATTCCGCCGCGAATTGTAGCCAGATGTCACTGATCGGATGGGCCAGTTCGAGTTCGCTCGCGTGGAGGGCGTGGCGTTCGATGGGGAGGCCGGTGTCCACCGGTCGAGGGGATTGGCTGGTGTCCCAGTCGTCTGTCGCAAAGGGATGGTACTTGCCGCCGGCTCTGTAGAATTCATCTCCCACCAGTGGATGGCCCAGATGCGCGAAGTGGACACGGATCTGATGATTCCGACCGGTGAGCGGTCGGCACTTGACCAGGGTGTGCTGACGAAATCGCCGCAGTACATCGAACCGGGTGCGGGCTGGTTTACGGTCGCGCGCGTCGGCGAGGCAGGACATCAGCACATGCCGTCCGGTTGGTGAACGACCAATGGGCAGATCGATCATGCCGGAGTCCTGCCGCAGCTGACCTTCCACCAGCGCGATGTACGACTTGGAAACGCGCGACGATTCAAACCCTGCCGAGAGCACGGCATGCGCCTGATGCGTCAGAGCGATGACCATCAAGCCGCTCGTCTGCCGATCGAGCCGGTGCACAATGCCTGGACGAACGAGTCCTTTCACCGGCGTCCGCTGATCGAGCCAGTGCTGCAACACATTGGCCAGCGTGTTGTGCTGAATCTCGCCGGTCGGATGGGCGACCAGGCCGGGCGGCTTATCAACCACGAGCATCCAGGGATCGTGGTACAAGACCGGAACATCGAGCTCAAGCGGCTCCAGCAGCTTGTCGGGCGGTTCCAGCAGTGTGATCGTGATCTGTTGTCCGGCGAAGACCCGATCGGTCTGACTCGCCAATGCCCAGTCGACCCGCACGCCCCCTTCCCGCACGATTCGTTGCAGCCGCCACGAGGAATAGTTCCGCAGTTGCCGCGCCAGAAACGAATCGATGCGGATGCCACTTGCATCCGCATCGACGAGAAAGGTGAATCGTGGGGGCATGAACTACAGCTTCTTCGCGCGAATGTTGCGGAAGTGCACCGTGCTGCCCGGGTCGTGCCCCTGCAGCGCGAACGTGCCGCTGGCGAAGACCCGGGTGAAGGCGTTGCCCGCCTGCGTGCCATCTGGCTCGGTGTAGTCGTTGACCACTTTGCCATCGACCTTAATGATAACTCGCTTCCCCTTCACGATGATGTGTTGCGTCCACCAG
>JAGQQB010000164.1 GCA_020426425.1 Planctomycetaceae bacterium
CATCGGTCAGTACCTGCAACCGAGCCCAGAAAGCCTGCCGGTGGAACGCTACCTGCCCCCCGAAGAATTCGATGAGATTGGCGACTACTGTCGCGGTCTCGGTTTCTCCCTCGTCGCCAGCGGCCCGTTTGTGCGGTCGAGCTATCACGCCGGTGAGATGGCAGGGACGGTAAAGCAGTAACGGTCATGTTCTCTTCCGTCGACTGGAATGCCATTGCCGCACCTGAGCGTCGCGCTCGTGGACTGGTGATTGTGCTCCCGGGCATTGAAGGACTCAGTCGCTGGAACAAGTCGATCGTGCGAGGTCTGCTCGCGGCCAACGTCCCATACGCAATCGAACGCTTCGACTGGACCACCGGCTGGCGACCGCTGGCCATCTATCACCTGCGTGCGAGGAAACTGCAGCAGCGATCAGCAGATCGACTGGCGGAAAAGCTCATCGCGTACAGAGACGAGTTCCCCACCCAGCCAGTTTATCTGATCGGCCACTCCGGTGGCGGGGCAATGACGCTCAAGACGTTGGCCCTCCTACCGGACGATAAGAAGGCAACTGGCGGCATCCTGCTCGGCCCATCCATGTCGCCGTGGTACGACTACCAGCCGGCACTGGATCGAACCACGCACGGAATCTGGAACTTCTCCTCCTGGGGGGATGTCTTCTTCCTGGCGATTGGTACCACTGTCGCGGGAACGGTCGATGGCTATCACAGCCCCTGTGCCGGGATGACAGGATTCGCCAAGCGCCACACCGCTTCCTCGGCGAGCATCGAGGGACCGCAGCTCTACGAGCGCCCGTATCAGTTGAAGTACGCCAGCCGCTGGAACTTTGCAGGCCACTTCGGCTACGTTGCCGCGCCATTCGTGAGGGACGAAGTCGCTCCCTTGCTGATTGATCCTCGAATTCACATCGAGGAGCCGAGCACATGACGCGCCGCTACACACCCTTGCCCAGGAACTCGCGAATCGAATCGTAGATTGCTTCTTTCGACGGGATCTCGCTCAGGACCAGGTTCTCGTTGGCTTCCTGAATCTTCCGCAATTCCTTGATGAAGTCGCCGCTACCGTAGGGGCTGTGGACCTGCCCGTAGCAAAAAAGGTTCGCCACGGAGAGAATACGGTCCTGCAGATACGTCAGGCACTCCCGGTTGTCTTCGCCCCAGTTGTCGCCATCGGAAAACTGGAAGCAGTAGATGTTCCACTCCGAGGGCGGGAAGTCGCGTTCGATGATCGCCGCCGCCTTCTTGTAGGCCGATGAAATCCGAGTCCCGCCCGACTCGCGGACGCGATAGAAGGTGTCTTCGTCGACCTCGTGCGCAACGGCATCATGCACCACGTAGCGGCGTTCAATTCCGTCGTACTGACTCCGCAGCCACGTGTCGATCCAGAACGACTCAATGCGGACGATCTCCTTCTGATCGTCGGTCATCGAGCCGGAGACATCCATGATGTAGATGATCGCCGCATTCGCCTGTGGCTCCTGCACCGTGCGCCAACTGCGGAAGCGTTCGTCTTCCTTACTGGGGATGATGACCGGTCGTTGTGGATCGTACTGGCCGCTCGAAATTTGCCGCTTGAGCGCTTCCTTGTACGTCCGCTTGAAGTGCCGCAGCGAATCGGGACCGGTGCGGGCGATGGTGGTGTACTTGTCCTTCTGCGACTTCACCGCGTTCTTGCCCTTGGGTTCGATGCGCGGGAGTTCGAGTTCCTCGCCGAGCATTTCGGCGAGTTCATCGAGCGTGACTTCGACCTCGCGCACATGACGACCCGCCTCGCTGCCGGCCATGCCCTGGCCATCGCCATCATCCTGACCGCGTCCAACTGGTTGGCCCGCTTCCCCTTCACCCTGCCCGGTCCCGCCGCTCCCTTTGGGACCATGCTGGAAGTGCGGAATGTCGATATTCGGCACCGGAATGCTGACCACTTCGCGCCCTTTGCGGCCGAGCATCTCGCCGTGGTTGACGTACTTCCGCAAGTCCTTGCGAATCCGTCCCCGGATGATTTCATCAAACCGCTTGACGTCGCGATCAATCGAACGAGTCACAACGCACCTCCGTAGACCGTGAGGAGACATCGACACCAGCATGCTGTCACCACAACTGTACGCCGGTCCCCGTTGTTCGTCACCCTCAGTTTTCACAGGATACGGAGCGTGCCGCTGTTTCGTCACTCGAACTGGCGTTCACAGATTAGTCAAGAAGGACGGCGGTCCAAGCATGATCTTCGGCCACCGTCACAGGTTGGAGGCGACGGTTGAGTGGTGGTCATTTCTGGCGATCCGGAAGCGGTGTCATGCGAAGCACGGCGCCGGCGCCAACGGGTGCGAGCCCCAAATGTCAGATGCCCCCTCACAGGACAGATCGCAGTCAGGTCGTTGACTCAGAGCGAGCGACCTCTTCCTCGACGCGGTCGATGGACCAAGCCCCTTCGTGGCGTGAGTAGAGTATTCGGGACTTGAAGACGGCGCCATCAAGTTCGTCGGGTTGATCGGGCCAACGGGCGACGAAGGTTCCCTGATCGGCGCCAGCTCGATCGGCGACCCAGTCCGGTTTCGGACCGGCCGTGCTGAACCACTCACCCACGCGTTCGGAATCCTGCGATGTTTCCAATCGACCAATGATCTTGGTGCTGCAGTTACCGAAGACGTTGTAGTCAACCGAGCGCGGACTTTGCGTGCAGACCACGCAGCCAACTCCGAACTTGCGGCCTTGCGTGAACAGCCGCGACACTGGTCCTTTGGCGGGCGGCGATTTTGATCCGGCGGGAAGAAAGTCGCGGGCTTCATCCAGAAAGAACAAGAACTGAGGATGCTCAGGATCGCCGCCGGTGCAGGACATCCAGCGATAGACCTCGGTGGCGACGGCCGCCAGAAACGCATGCTTCTCCTCTTCGGTGAGGGCGTTCAAGTAGAGCACGTTCAGCGGCACTTTTCCGTTCGTGGTCGGTTTGCGAAGGGAATCGATGTCGAGCGTCTCGCCACCGCTGAACAGACGTGCAAGCGGGCCATGTGCCAACGCGTACAATTGCCGACCTAAATTCTCGCGGTCGGACTTCTTGATCAACATGTCGACATCATCGAATCCGATCCCTTCGGGCGCATGCACCGCGGCAGCAATGTCGGTGAGCGAGAGCGGATTCGCCGACGGCAACGAACTGTCGACCAGTCTCTTGAGAATCATGGCCACAAACGTCTGCTGCTGCTCGACCGAACTGCGGCCACGTGCCGTCAGGCCAACCAGATGCATCGCAACTGCGTTAATCAGGGCTGTGAATTCTTCTTCCCGACGCGCTTCGGGCAAGCCTTCGAGATCGGACATCCGTGGGAGACGCATGGGACTCAGGCTCAGCCGCGTCGCGTGCGAGGTGCCAGGCGTGTAGATCCGAGGTTCGACGAGATTGCGGAACTCGCGATACCGCGTGCGCTCCTCCTCCGGCAGTTCGGACTCGTCACGCTGATACAGGAATTGCACTAGATCCCCTTGAGGATCGATCGCCAGCACCGGAATCTGATTGCGGATCGCTTCTTCCAGAAAGCACTTGGCCAGCCATGTCTTGCCACTGCCCGCCGCGCCGACGATCGCGGTGTGCGTTGAAAGGACGGACACTGGAAACTCGATGCTGTCGTGACCTGCGACTGTCTGCCCCAGGTGGATCATCGCCTTCGGTGGTGGTGGGAGCGGAGGGATGGACACGTCTTCCTCGGTATCGCCAGTAGGAACGGACGCCGCGTCCGGCTTGGGCGTCTGCACCTCGACCACCGGTTCCGGGGCATTCTGAGATTCGCTCCAACCGTGGTAGGACTCCCCTTGCGACTTCGGTCCCAGGCGGTCGACGCAATCAGTTCGCCAACTGCAGCTTTCACAAAACGTCTCGTCACCGGGAGGATGCAGCCCCTGCCCAGCTGCCGCATCGTACTGGCTCCAGGCGACCATGGAGGCGAGTAGATCGTAGACCAAGTGCCGCTGGGCGTAGACGTCCTGCCAGGTCAGCTCGACCAGATTTCGTTCCGGAAACAGATAGAAGACCCCGGCGTCGCACTGGTACTGATGCTGATGATGGTACAGCAATGCGTATGTGGCCACCTGGATCTGGTCTTTGTGAGGACTCTCGGCGGGCGTGAGCTTGTAGTCGAGAATCCTCATCGACCGCGAACGCCAGTCGAAAAAGACGTAGTCCAGTGCTCCCGTCACATGGACCGGCTGCCGATTCGGACCGACATGCAGCGTGACGTCGACCTTCTTGGGCAGTGGGGCGAATAACTGCGTCACAATGTCTTCGGGTTCCCGCCCCGACTGCCGACCAAAGTGAATGATGTCCGTCAATTCACGCAGATACGTCTCGACGCAATTAGTGAAATTGACAATCAACTCCGCCGACTTCTCATACAAGGCATCCCGGTTGAGGGCCGCCTCGTTGAACCACCGCATGATGCCGCGGAACAATTCATCTCGCTCGTGTGTCTCGGCGATCAACGTGCGCAGCACCGGTTGCTGGTATGCCAGACGATTGAACTTCTCGACCGCCGCATGAAACAGCGCCCCGCCCGCCGTGGCTCCCGCCGGTCCCTGCCACAGTTGCGTGACTTGCGGTGTACGCCGCCGCGAGGTGCGACTCCGCACGGCATCGAAATGAATGATGCGCGGACATGCCGCCGCCAAGCGAATCTGCGAAACGGTGAAGTGAATCGGCGGAGTGAATGAATCGTGAGTCATGAGGAATCTGAAAGGCGAATGCGAGTTCGGCACACCCGATTACCGTGCATGCATCAGGAGTAACCCATTGCGGTGTTCGCGAACTTCGATCTCACTCGCCAGTGCGAGTCGCTGCGATACTCCGACGACTTTGGAGTGCAGCGTTTCGAACGCGAAGTCGCGGTAGCATTCCTCCCGCAGAAGTTCCTCGGTAATTGCGTTGGTGGTGATGGAAAACCGCCAGGCCAGATGCCCGCGAATCGTGTCTGCAATCAAATCCTCTGGAAGCGGCGGAGGCGGCGGTTCGGATGGTGCATTCGGTTCGCACAACAGCTCCTCCAGCAAGGGATGTTTGAGCAATCGACGCTGCCGATGCAGTGATTCAATCACTTCCTCACGCGTGAGCGGACGAAACTCGCCCGGTGCCGACTCAACGACTAAATCGCCCGCCTCATCCATCACCGACCGCAGCGAGTCGAGTTCCACGTACTGCTGGAACGACAGTTTGATGTGCCGAAACTGCAGGGTTCCCAGTGCCAGCAGTTCGCGATACTTCTCGGCACATTTGGTCGACTGCGGCAGCGGGGCGCGCTCTTCGTCGGTCACCAGGATCCGGTGCTGCAGTTTCTTCGCCACTTTGAGCAAGCGGTTCAACGCATGAAACGCCGATGCGCCGTTGCGGGTGGTGACAAAGGCCACGCCGCTGAGCGCCTTCGTCGACTTCCCGGCGATCCGTTCCTCAACCTCGAGGTGATACGGAACATTCTTCCCTTTCGCCGGGACAGAGCGTTTGAGCTTCGTGAGCGAGTACTCCTCACGCCCAGTGCAGACGTTGAGGAGGCGTTCGGTGAGCGTCGTCAGGTTGTCGGCGTCGGGAGGGAGATTGCCCGATTGTTCACGCCGATCCGCGATCCCTTCGGTGATCGCGTCGCGGACGACTTTGTCGATCGCTGCGGGGAGATCGATCGGGGGACGAGGAACAACTTCCTCCTTGCCGCGCTTCGGCTCGGTCGTCTGGCCGCTCTTCTTGCCCCGCTCGCTCGGAGTCTCACCGGGAACACAGTCCCATGTCCGCAGCCACTCCGTCTCGCCCAGATCGTCGAGCAGATCCTGTTGCTGTTCCCACGCATCGCTCGCCCAGGAGAGCACGATTCGGGGACGGATTTCGACCATCGATTCGAACCGTTCCAGGAAGTCCTTCTCCGCGATGGGGAACAGGACCTCGCGTTCGAAATAGGGTCGCAGTTCAGCGACCGCTTCAAACTTCGATCGGAAGTTCTCCAATCGCATGATCAGCATCTCACTGACTTCGCGCTGCGTGCATTGCGGCAACGCCAACTCGGTCTGGCCCATCCGGTCCCAGGCGGCCCGGGGAATGGTCCCGCTCTCGACGAAGTGCTGAATCGTCTGCGTGATCCCGGAGGTGATCATCACCAGATGGCGGCAATGGCCGAACAGTCCCAGCAGGAAGTTCGAGAGCGCCGTCACCTGATCGGCATGCAGGTTGTCAAACTGGTCGAGGCAGATCATCAGCACGCGGTCGGACATCCCCGCGAGCGTGCAGAGCGAACTGAACACCGTCGCGATGTGCTGATCGTCCGGCAGCCGCAACGTCTCCTCTTCCTCATCCTTCGCCTCGGGAATCGACACGCCAATGCGATTGGCTGCTTCCTGCGAAATCGAATCGCCGGACAACCAGTCGACCATCGCATCCACCATATCCCGGGTCTCGCCGTTCAAGGTCGGATGTCGATTCACCTGAGCAAAGAAGTGGAACAGCAAGTCCAGCACCTGTGAGTGCAGATGCCCTTGACTGGGGAGCTGCTGCCGTAGCGTCGCATTGAATGCGCGCCGTAATTGTTGCTCATCGACCTCGCGCGAATTGAGGTGGTGCGTCCTGCAAACCTTCTTTAACGCATTGTGAACCAGCCGATACAGGGCGGAATCGCGATACGACAACCGACCTTCCGCCAGCACGCTGACCACCGACTTGAGCATGTGTCGGGGCATCTGCTCAGCCGAGACCATCACGTTGTGTAGAAAGACGAAGTAGCCGTTGTTCTCCCCTTCCAGCCAGCGGCATAGCCGCGACAGGAGATGGCTCTTCCCCACGCCCGCCGCACCAGTGAGCGACACTCCCAGACACTCGCCGTTGTCTCTGACTGCCCTGACAACACGCTGCAATCGCCGATACGGTTTTCCATGTATGGTCGGGACATCAATGAAATCGTCCGGTTCGGTCCGCCCCTCTTCGTCGCTGATAGGGAGCGACACATTGCTCACCCGGTTCGACCGGAACGGATTCGAATACCGGACCGTCTGGAAGAAACTCTCCAGTGATGCCTGCGAGTCGAGCCCAGCAGGAGAAGGCTTCCGCTTTGTTGCCATGACATTGACCAATTCAGGTGATGATCCACTCAGGGGATTAGATCTCGCGACAGTACACCAAAGGAATCCCTCCCTCCACAATGGCCGCTTCACGCTCCATCGCCGTTGGGGTGACCGCCCGGCCTTCGGACCCTTCTAGAGTAAACTGACGTGCCCGTCGCAATTGATTCAAACCCGCATCAAATTCACTGCGAGCATACTGCCCCAGCGCTCTCCGCAGTTCAAGTAGCTTCACGAAGTTTCGCGAGCCATTGGCCCGATTCAGGTGAGCGAACGCGTCCCGAAAATCCTGCTCAAAATTCCCGGCCTGCCCAGGCGATACCGCTTCACGATCTGAACCAGGGGACGACTGTGCGGATGCGGCACCAGGCGCGCCACTGCGGACATCTTCTAGCAAGAACAGATACCAGGACTTGTTCTGAATCGCGCCGATTCCCGGCGGCAACTCGTTCTGTTCAATGCGATGACGGAGCGACTGCTTGAAGCCGTTCACGAGCGCAGGATGCAGCAGCGACTTCGGCGGCAGACTGTCACTCTTCACCAGTCGTACAGTTGGCTTGAGCACTGCTAACAGGATCGTTTCGATCCATCTTGGTATCCCGGCCACTTGATCCGCTTGGGAGAGTGGAAACCACGGACTGTTCTTCTGCTTGGGAAAGACGAGAGCGGCCGCGTCGCTGAAGGGGGGACTTGCGAGCGCCTTCTTGAAGAACGGGTGTGCCACTTCGACGTGCATTTCGGCAGCCAGTTCTTCCGTAGTCGGCAAGTCACCCAATGCCCCGCCATCGCAGCGCCGCTGCAGGATTTCAAGCAATCGAGTCGGGAGTTGATCCGCACCAGCAATGAGATACCAGGGACCGTCCTTCTGCTTCGGAAACACCAGAGCAGCCGCGTCGCTGAA
>JAGQQB010000165.1 GCA_020426425.1 Planctomycetaceae bacterium
CGAGTTTGTCGAACAGCTTCAACTGAGACGCCAGGCCGAAGTAGCCCATCCAGCCGCGAACGTAGTCGGCGAGACCTTCCTGGGCCATGCCCAGCAATGCGCGCGGTGCCACGACCATGAATTCGATCCCGTGCCAACGCATGACTATTACTCCATTCAATCGGTCTTCGCGCCGGGTGAGCATCGTGCAGCAGGCCGATGCCTCATAGTCGTTGATCGCTCCGCGATCAAACGTTGGATCGCGGAGCAATCCACGACTGTTGTGCCGCTCACGATCCTCCAAATCGTGCTGAGTCCAATCGAGAGCAACAAGCACCCCAAACCTGCCCGTCGATCAACAGAGGAACTCAACGTGTCGATGCGGCTGCCTGAGATGATTCGACTGCGGCAAACCTTCGCGCGGCCGGTCATTTCTGATGTTCCGCAGGCCGTGCGCGAGCAACTGGCCAAACTGGCACTCGAACGGCAGATCCAGCCCGGGCAACGTGTCGCGGTCACGGTTGGTTCGCGCGGCATTACTGGCATCGCGACAATCATTCGCAGCGTGGTCGACTACCTCAAGGAGCTGGGGGCTGAGCCATTCCTGGTCCCGGCGATGGGGAGTCACGGCGGCGCGACGGCCCA
Source organism: Planctomycetaceae bacterium (assembly GCA_020426425.1). Lineage (GTDB taxonomy): Bacteria > Planctomycetota > Planctomycetia > Planctomycetales > Planctomycetaceae > JACKHO01. The sequence continues at coordinate 625 of JAGQQB010000165.1, forward strand.
GGGGCAAGTCGAGCTCATCGCGCAGTACGGCATCACGGAAGAATCGATGTCGGTGCCGATTCTCTCCTCGATGGCGACGGTCATCGTCGGCGAACTGGCGGCAGGGATTCCGGTGCACTTTGATCGGCATGCCTTCGAGGCCGATCATGTTCTGGTGGTCGGACGCGTGAAACCGCACACGATGTTTGTAGGTGACGTCGAATCCGGCCTGCACAAGATGCTGCTCATCGGGTTGGGCAAGCATGCTGGTGCGCTGACGTATCATCGCGCGATCAAGGAATACAGTTTCGACGAAATCATCCGCGCGGTCGCTGGTGTAGTACTCGAGCGCTGCCGGATTGTTGCCGGTCTGGCCATCGTCGAGAACGCGTACGACGAGACAGCGCTCATTGAAGGGGTCGCGCCGGCAGACTTTCACGCGCGAGAGAGCAAACTTCTCGCGCAGGCGAAAGCATGGCTGCCGCAGTTACCGTTTCCCAAAGTCGATCTGTTGATCGTTGACCAAATCGGCAAGGAGATCAGCGGGACTGGGATGGATACGAACATTGTCGGTCGCAAATACAACGACCATGTCGCCATGCCAGGCGACCGCGCCGACTGTAAGCGCATCTTCATTCGCGGGCTCACCGAGCAAACACACGGCAACGCCTGTGGTATTGGTCTCGCAGAGTTCACGCTGCGGCGTGCCGTGGAGCAGATGGACCGTGAGTACACGATGGTCAACTGTATCACCAGCGGGCATCCCACCGCCGGGATGATTCCGCTCGTCTATGACACTGACCGCGAAGTCATCGAGAATGCGCTGCAGACGATCGGTCTGACCCCGCCCGACCAGGCGCGCGTCATCCGGATTCGCGACACCCTGCATCTGGACGAAGTCTACGTCAGCACGGCGTACGCGTCAGAGTGGGCCGGTCGCGAGGATCTTCAGGTGCTCACCGCGCCGGCACCAATTGGGTTCGATACACACGGCGATCTCAATGATCCACTATGAATCTTCCGGCCATCAATAGTCGCGTTTCACTCAGCAATCCCACTCGGTGCAAGAATGGCAAATTCCCTGCGACGATTGGATGGCAAGCGGCAAACTCCGGTGGAATCACTCGGTAGGTGCCGAAGCCAGGATAGCCGCTACTCAATAATAATATCCCGCACGGTGCCGCCGCCGGGGATCATGGGGAGCACATGCTCCTGGTACGGGCAGATGACGTCGAGCAGATAAGGGCCATCGTGCGCCAGCATTTCGGCGAGCGCTTTGGGAAACTCCTTCTTGCTCCGCACCTGCTTGGCTTCCACGCCGAAGCCCTTGGCGATGCTGACGAAGTCGGGATAGGTTTCCTCGTAGTGTCCCCCTTCCCCTTCACCAAGCCATTCCGGATGATCGATGGGCCCCAGGTATGTGTGGGCACGACGTCCTTCCATAAAGCGGTCTTCCCACTGCACCACCATCCCCAGGTGCTGGTTGTTGAGCAGGAGAATCTTCACCGGCAGATTCTCACACTTGAGTGTCGCCAGTTCCTGCACATTCATCAGGAACGAGCCATCGCCGTCGATGTCGATCACTTGTGAAGCGGGATGAGCCGCCTGTACCCCCATCGCCGCAGGGAGACCGAAGCCCATGGTTCCCAACCCAGAACTGCAAAGCCACTTCTTGGGGGAACGGAACTTGTAAAACTGCGCGGTAAACATCTGGTGCTGACCGACACCGACCGCTACGAACGGCTCGTTGTCGATCGTTTGCCGCCACAGTTCTTCGATTGCGTACTGTGGCAGAATGAAGTCCCCGGCTTCACGGTACGAGAGTGGATAACTGGTTCTCCATTCGTTGATCTGGTTCCACCACTCGGTCAGATCGGGAGCATCGCTCTTGGACTGGAAGTGCTCGTTCAACTTCTCCAGGAAGAGCTTGACATCGGCCACGATGGGGATGTGCGCTTCCTTGTTCTTACTCATCTCGGAAGGATCGATGTCGACATGGATGATCTTGCCATGTTTGGCGAACTCTTCGAGTTTGCCCGTCACACGGTCATCGAATCGCACGCCGAGTGCGAGCAACAGATCTGCGTCGTTGATTGCGTAGTTCGCGTACACCGTCCCATGCATACCAAGCATATGGAGCGACTGGGGGTCATCACCGGGGAATGCACCCAATCCCATCGCGGTCATCGTGACGGGGATGTTCGACGCCCGCGCGAACTTCACTAATTCGGCGGAGGCATCAGCATTAATCACTCCACCGCCGACATACAGAATCGGCTTCTTGGACCGTCGCACCGCAGCAATCACCTGATTGATCTGCTCGGTGGCCACCTTCCGACGCTCAGGATGGTATCCGGGCAGATACATCGGTGGATCCCAATCGATTTCGCTGGGGTCAATCGAAGCGAGCTGAATGTTCTTGGGGAAGTCGATCAGCACCGGGCCAGGACGGCCGGTCTTGGCCACAAAGTAAGCTTCCTTGACGATCCGCGGAATGCTCTTGAGCGCCTTGGCGACCGATTCAGGACAGGTGTAGTCGTCGGCAGTGATCAGATAATGATGCTTGGTGACCGCGCGACAGACTTCGACGATCGGAGTTTCCTGAAAGGCATCGCTGCCAATCACCGCCTGCGCCACCTGTCCCGTGATCGCCAGCATCGGGACGGAGTCCATTTTGGCGTCAGCGATCGCCGTCACCAGATTGGTCGCGCCCGGTCCCGAGGTCGCCATGCAGATGCCGACCTGATCCGAGGTCCGCGAGACCCCTTGAGCGGCGAACGACCCCCCTTGCTCATGACGCGGCAGGATCGTCCGGATGCGATCCCGGCACTTCCGCAGGGCCTGATGCAGCGGCATGCTGGCCCCTCCGGGGTACGCGAATACATACTGACCGCCCTGCCGAATCAAGGCTTCGACGAGGATCTCAGCACCAAGCATGGTCTGACGGTCGGTCTGTTTGTCGGTTGCGGTGGACACAGGAATGCCTTTTTCCCATCGGATGATGTGAATTTGAAGTGGGCGGTCGGGACGTACCCTCAGCCCGGAAGTTGCCAGAGCCAGATTGTAACCAGCCCGATTTGCGTCGGCGAGGGTTCTCTCTGCTCATCGATCAAATATCTGAGATCAGGGGACCAGTCAGACAGATTGGAGAAGTTCTGGTTCACTGAGATCGACGCGCGTCGATGGAATCGGGCCGCCTGACCAGTTCAAACGCAAAACCATGTCGCATTGCGTTGCAGGCTCAGACCGGGTCGACTAAACTGTCGCGTTCCCCCGGGGACCGGTCCGCATGGAGATCGTCCAGGGCATGCTGACAGTTAACTGTAAGTGATTGCGATGAGTACACTTAAGAAGAATAAGCGGATGAAGTTGGCGAAGCGGTTCGAGCTGTACGGCGAGAACAAGCCCTCATTTGGCAACAGCTTGTGCCAGCGTGGTAAGCCCAAGTATCTGGGCGGTAACGGGCGCAAGACCACGGGCATCACCCGTCGTAAGTTCAAGAAGAACCTCCAGACTGTGCGCGTAATGGAAGATGGACAGGTCGTCCGTCGTCGCGTTCCCGTGAGCATGATTCGCTCAGGAATGATCGAAAAACGCGTCGTCCGCAAGCCCTTTGACACCGAAGGTGGCAAGTCCTCGTGAGGCCGCCTTGACCGTGGGGAGTAAGCACCCATGGAAGTTCTGCGAGAACTGATGTCGCTCCAGACGGAGCACGGATTCGTTTCAGATGCCGCGTTGCGAGAAGTCTCGCGACGGCGGCATCTGCCGCTTTATGAGCTGGAAGGACTCGTCTCCTTCTACACGCACTTTCGACGCGCAGCGCCGCCCAAGCATGTCGTTCAGGTGTGTCGCGATGCCTGCTGCCAACTGGCCGGCGCAGATGAGTTTGTGCGTGACTTGCAGGCGTACATCGCCGATCGAGACGACGTTCTGATCGAGCGTGTCTCGTGCCTGGGACGCTGCGACACCGCTCCAGCCGGCAGTCATCACGGGCATGTCTGTAAGGTTCCGTTACAGGACGCCGCCAACTTCCTGGCCGGGCTGGATCATCCGACATCGGTCGTTGAGTCGCGGACTGCTCCGAATTGGCGCTGTTGTCCCGATCCCGCTCTGGGGCTCTGTCCGACGGTGCGGCATCTGCTCGACCAGGCGGAGGGACTCGCGGCAACCTGCATTAACGAGCTGAACGCCTCAGGACTGCAGGGGCGGGGCGGGGCAGGATTTCCCACCGGGAAGAAATGGGAACTGGTCGCGGCAGAACAGCGTTTTCCTAAGTACGTCATCTGCAATGCAGATGAGAGTGAACCAGGAACATTCAAGGATCGAGAGATCCTGCGCTGGCATCCTGAACGAGTCATCGAAGGGATGTTGCTGGCGGGACTCACAATCGGGGCAACAAAGGGCGTTCTCTTTCTGCGGCACGAGTACGAAGCTGAGCGGCAGATCTTCGAGGCAGCTTTGACGACAGTGCGCGAACAGGGAATGCTCGGCAACAACGTCGGTGGCCATTGGCAGAGTTTCGACATTGAGATCTTCGTTTCCCCAGGCGGTTACATCCTGGGTGAAGAAACTGCACTTCTCGAGGCACTCGAAGACAAACGGGGCGAACCGCGTAACAAGCCGCCCTATCCGGGTCAGCATGGTCTGTGGGGCCAACCAACGTTGATCAACAACGTCGAGACCTTCGCTCTCGCGGCAGCGATCATTCAGCATGGCGCGCAGTGGTGGCATGATCAGGGCCAAGACGACTACTCTGGGCTGAAGTTTGTGTGCATCTCAGGTGACGTTGTTTCACCCGGCGTGTTCGAAGTCGCTATGGGAACCTCGTTTCGCGACGTCCTGAACATGGCGGGCGGGGTCACCGATGGCAAACTGGTCCATGCGTTTCTACCCGGCGGGGCCAGTTCACGCTTTATGACGGCGGACCAGCTCGACACACCGATCGATTTCCAAGCAGTCCAGTCTGCAGGCAGCATGCTAGGGACCGGAGCAATCATCATTTTCCGCGAAGGTCGCGACTTGCTGCAAGTGGCGACGAGTTTGACCCGATTTTTCCGCAATGAATCTTGCGGTAAGTGCGTCCCCTGTCGACTCGGGACCGAACAGGCCGTGCGAATCTTGGAGAGTCGTGGCGCGCGTCCACTCAGTGTGGACCAACGGACGTTGCTGGGCGAACTGGACGAAACATTGCGGCAAACGTCGATCTGTGGTCTTGGTCAGGTGTCACTCACACCCCTGCGGTCGTTGCTAAATTCCGCAAGTCTCTCCCCATCCACCTCGCCGCCCTCTCAATCGTGAGTTCGGGCATCCCCTGCGGCGTAACGGACATAAGCCATGTACAGACCACAAGCTGGCGCTGTGCCGCCGGCCAGAGATCGATCTTGTGCTTGGAGAATCCGTTCGACGTCATCCGCCGTCCACGTTCCACGACCGACGTTCACCAGTGTTCCGGTGATCGCCCGGACCATGTTGTATAGGAATCCATCGGCCTCGATTTCGAGGCTCACGAAGGGGTCGCTGCTGGTATCGTCGACCGCAGTATCTGTCGGCTGATCACCCGTCGGCGCTCCCGACCACAGTGACCAACCCGCGTGACGACGCACCGAAACGTGACTCACCGTCCGCACGCTGGTTGCCTTGTTCGGCCAGTGGGACTCAAAACAGCGGAAGTCGTGCATGCCAATCAGGCGCTGCGCAGCAACATGCATCGCGGCGACGTCGAGGGGCTGACTGATCCGCCAGGCATACCGTCGCAGGAATGGATCATCAACCACCTGGTTCGCGATCACGTAGCGATACCGCTTCGACTTGGCCCAGAACGTGGCGTGAAAGTCCCACGGGACTTCATCGGACTCGAGAATGGCGATGTCCGTCGGCAGTTGATCCCCCAATGCCGCTCGCCATTTCTCTGGCGGGATAGGTGAGCCGGTACGAAAGTTCGCCACCTGACCGAGCGCATGCACTCCTGCATCAGTCCGACCAGCCGAAAGTACATTGACTGTCTCGCCCGACAATCGCTTGATCGCCGCCTCGATGGTCCCTTGCACCGTCGGCTGATCAGGTTGAATCTGCCAGCCTGCATAAGCAGAACCATCGTAGGCCAGCAGCAGACGGATGTTTCGCATGAGAGCAGAGCGGAGAACACAGGAAGTCGACGCGACGCATATTCGGCCCAACCGGAGGGTGATGCAAGCGGCATTGTGCCTGCATCTTGAAAGTCGGTGGAATCCTGCAAACCCTCGATTGCTCTGTCTCCTGATCAGTACGCAGGGCATCGCGATTGACACGACAGCGAGTCTGATGGCCTTCGGCTTCTTGGCAGGATGCATACAGCTGCCTCGATTCGGGTCGTTTCCTCTCGCATCGTGGCACCTTGATGTCATAGAATCGTGACAACAAGGAGGTCCACCGATGAAGTTGCTGTTTCCCGCCGCCCATCTGGGCGCCGCGCTGTTTGTGTTGCTGCTGACTACCACCGCTTTCGCTCAAGATCAGACAGCGCGGCACACCAATCATCTGGCGGGCGAATCGAGCCCGTATCTGTTGCTGCATGCCCACAATCCAGTCGACTGGTATCCCTGGGGACCTGAGGCTTTGGAGCGTGCTCGAACTGAGAACAAACCAATCTTTCTCTCAGTTGGATACAGTAGCTGCTACTGGTGTCATGTCATGGAACGGCGGGTCTTCGAGAACGAAGAGATCGCCGCCTACATGAACGAGCATTTCGTCAACATCAAAGTCGATCGCGAAGAACGCCCCGATCTCGACGAAATCTACATGCTCTCGCTGCAGGTGTATCTGCAACTGGCAGGATCGCAGCAGGGGGGCGGATGGCCGCTGTCGCTATTCCTCACACCTGATGGCAAACCAATCGCGGGCGGAACGTACTTCCCGCCGGAAGACGCTCCGGGGCGACCGGGTTTCCTCCGCGTGCTGCAAAGCATTCAAGCCGCCTGGGCTATGCGCCCTGATGATGTGAAGCAGACAGCGGACCTAGTCACGGCCGAAGTGAAACGACTCTCCCAGCCCCAACTGGAAGTCGAAGACACCACGCTCAGCACGCGTCTGGTGAACTTCGTCGTTGAAAACGTGAAGCAACTTGACGACGCGGATTTTGGCGGCCTCGACTTCAACCCCGAACATCCTGATGCACCGAAGTTCCCGGTTCCCTCTCGCCTGGCGTTGCTGCAGCATCCCGTAAATGGTGCTCCCGCTGCCGACTCGCTAGCCATCGTCGACCGCATGCTGGACCACATGGCCGATGGAGGGATTCACGACCATCTCGGCGGCGGATTTCATCGCTACAGCACCGACCGCCAATGGCATGTCCCGCACTT
>JAGQQB010000166.1 GCA_020426425.1 Planctomycetaceae bacterium
GGTCTCGCAGACGCCGAAAGAGAGCATGAACGACCTGAACTGGATCGTCACGTCGATTTTCGGCGGTTGTCTCGTCGGACTGTTCCTGGTGGGCTTCTTCACGACTCGCGTTGGCAACTCGGCGGTCAACTTCGCGCTGCTGATCTCGATCGTGTTCAACATCTACCTCGGCGCTGGCCTCGCAGGCTGGTTGCCAGAGTCGGTCACGCTCAACGTTCATTCGTATCTGGTTGGCGTGCTGGTCAATGTCGTGTTTGCCACGCTCGCCATCGGCCTGAGCCTGGCGTCGAAACCACCAGAGCATCTCGAAGGGCTCACCATCTGGACGATGCCGAAACGATCGATCGAGAACACAGTGGCGAACCAATAGCTAGATCACGTCGAGAATTGCGACTTGATCCGCATCACTCTCCCGCGGCGCAGCCGAGATCGGGAGGGTCGAATCGAGCGTGCGAGATTCGGGGAGGGCAACGACGGCGGTCTCGAAGGAGACTCGATGCCTACTGCTCTCCCTCAGCCAACACCGCTTTCGCGTGCTGCGCGAACAACCCTCGCAAGTCGCTCGCGTAGTCGTTCAGAATCTTGCGGGCGAGGCCGTCGTGATCGCCACAACGATACAGCGCACGGGCCAGGATCAGCTCCCGCAGTGGCTGCGAGCGGTACTCATTGCTTGAGGTTTCTGCCTCGGTCGCAACGTCTTGAACAGCATAGCCTGTCATTCCTTCCTTCTGGAGCAGTGCTGCCAGCGCTGGGGCCGCCGCCGGATCGCGAATTGCCTCCAATGCCATCGCAGCGGCGCGATGGTGCGAGAATTCCCGCGAGCCGTCGAGCTGTTTCACCTTCGCCAGAATCGTTGGGAGCGCCGTCGGCGCGCCGGATTTGCCCAACGCGATGATGTGCGAATCGAGGGGCGAGATGCTGCCGCCAAACTGTCCCATGCCGCGGAAGTTCCAGCCTTCATCCCAGTCCGACGTATTGATGTGCTCGACCAGCGTCTGTGCGCCGGTCGCGTCTCCGAGCATGCCGAGAATGTTCGCGTAGATCAGCTGGTTCTCGGGCAGCATTTCCGCCCCCCACGCCTTGCGTAAGAGTGGCAACGCGAGATCTGGTTGTGCGAGCAGAACCGCCAAGCCTTGATATTCCTGCACAACTGAATTGACTGCAGCAGCAACTGCGTCTTCCGCTGGCGGCGGCGAATCCTGTTGCTCCAGTACATCGGGTTCCAGCGAACCGATGTCGACCAGATGCTGCTGCAGTTCACGAATGTTGACCGACCGGGTCGGAATCCCTTGTGCAGAGGCCATCGAGGCCGCGACGCCCGCCGCGTATCCCTGATTCTGAATGCACGCCTGCATGCGGAGAATTGGCATCGAATCGCGATGCGCACTAATGCCCAAGCCTGTCACAAGTATGCCGTCCAGTCCACTTGGCAGCAGCGCCCGGTACGGAACCGGCACGGTCATCTGCTTCTTGTCCGGGAAATTGATCAAGAAGATCGGATGCACCGTATAGCCATGTGTATCGAAGTTGCTCTGATGCATCGCGATGGTGTCGGAGTACGTGCGTCCGTTGATCAAATCGAGCGGCGTCAGAAACGCTTCTCCTTCAATCCGGCGTCGTTCGCGGCTGTCGATCAGCGGCGACAGGTCGTACACGTTCTTATACTTCCGGCGGGCAGTCACAATCATTCGCCACTGGTCGACCGGATCAGATTCGTCAGAGAACGAGTAGTCGGTATTCATGTATCCAGTCGCCAACGCGCGCGGCGACAATCCAGTTCCCTGCATCGCGACATGTTCCGCAGAAGTCGTGATTGTCTTCGCCCCGGCTGCAGCGGCGATGTCGGCGTTGCCGGTGGAATCGATCACCGTCTTCGCCCACACCACACCACGACCATACGGCGTCGTCAGCACCACACCAACCACGCTGCCGCCGCGCACCAAAGCACCAGTCCCGAGCGTGGAGAACCAGATGTCCGCCCCTGACTTGCGGGCTTCACGTCGCCAATACTCACGTTTGGTGACTGGATTCCAACCACCGCGCCGCTTCGGTCCACCCATCGCTTCGACTGCCTGATCGACCTCGCCAGTGAAACCTTTGCGATAACCGTGATAGTACGTCGAAATCAACCCCAGCGTGCCAACGCCACCGAGATGGTCCTGATACTCCACGAGTAAAGTCTTCGCATTGTGTCGACCCGATCCAATCGCCGCCGGCGCGCCACCTGTGCCACCACCAATGATGACGACATCATAAGTACCTAACACTGGAACATCGCGGTCCGGCGAGGCGATGTGCGCATCGGGTTCCGATGTCGGACGGACGCCCTGCAGGAACTCGCGGATGTCCGCAGTTTGGGTTGAACGGTCTCCAGCGGCTGAGTCGACAAGCTGCAAACGACCAATGGTCGTCTTATCTGCGACTTCCGCCGACGCTTTACCAATACGTTGCCCCATCTGCATTAGCGCGAGTGGCCGCATCAAACTGGCCGCTGCGGTTCTGCTAACATCAGCATAGCCACCGAGTACATACAACCGCTGTTGGCCCTGCGGCTGGAAGGCCGCGAGGTTGACATCGTCCAGTTTGAAATCGGCGGCGGTATCTGCCTGGGCCGACACAATCGGAGCCGGTGGAATCTGAAATACACAGTCCGATTCATCCGCGATCGCGGCGTCGAACGTCAGATCGCGAGCCTGTTGCTCGATCTCGGCCAGCGTTGCAAAGCTGTCATCGGCCTGTGGCAACTGCAAGCGATAGTGATAGATGCTGTGAATCCCTTCCTGCGACGCAAGTTGTGCGTCCAGCTTTCTCACTTCCACATTGTCGCCAGGATGCGGCTCGCCCCCCACGACAACACGCTCAAACGTATGCGTGCCTGCCGGGAAGGGATGGAAGGCTAGGCCAGCGCTGCGGGCCACCGTGGCATACATCGATGCATCGATGACCACCTTCGCCCGTACCGCCTGCCGACCAGCCCGGTTGGCCATCACGACGCCGGACACCTGTCCGTTGTCATCACGCAGGACATCGGTCACCGGCGAGCCATACAGGAACTTGACTCCGGCATCGATCAACGCCTGATCCAGGGCGTACTTAACCTGCATCGGCGTTGGCGGCTGTCGCGTCCCGGTCGACTTCTGCTCGACAACTCCATCTTCAATCAGCACCAGTTCGCCCAGCAGCAGCCGCGACGCACGCTCAGTCTTCTTCACCTGCACTTTAACGAAGCTGCATGGCTGCTTGATCTCGAGCGTAAGATCGACCGGCACATCTTCCGAACCGGCAGCGCCGAGTCGATCGTTCTTCACCGTCCCCAGATCGCGCCATAGCGTCCCGTTGGGCGACGTCCACACCTGGGCTTCCGCCACTTCGAAATCCCCATCACGCTGATAGGTGAGCAGATGCAGTTCCTTCACCCGCTTGTTGCCGCCCAGGCTGGCGATAAAGGTGACCTGATCATTGAACTGCACCGAATCGTTCGCGGCACTCCCCCAACGTCCATCGGCAAGTCGTCCAGCGGGATTCGTATCGGCATGCTTAGGATCGCTCTTGATGTCGGCTTCGTACTTCAGAGGTAAACGCCCGGCGAAAGACTGCTGGCTAGCAGAAACATCGAACAGCTGATGCTCGAGCGGCGAAGCAGGCTCCTCTCCCGGTTCGAGCCATAACCTCAGCGGTCCGCATACATCTTCACCGAGATAAGGTCGCGGCGCCGCGAGAAATACACTGGCCCCCTGTTCCCGAGCGGCCAGTGCCGCCGTCACAGCTCCGGTCGTACCGCCGACCACGACGACATCGACATCGTACGCCACGGGAATGTTGCGCGCGGACTCTTGCAGCGTCTCACCTGCGAGACCAACCGAGCACGATAACAGGATCAGCAAATGGGGGAGAGATTTCGTCAACGAGTTCATTGGTGTCCGAACCTCAGTGGCGATAGAGTTGGCATGAGTGTCCGCTGCAGATTATCGGCTGTCACGCGACCATGCCACGCAGCCGTTGTAGATTCAGATCGCCTTCGCATTGACGGCAAACCAACCCCCTGTGAACGAACCGAACGTCACCCCACTGCCGCAGGCAGATCGTACGCCGCCTGCCCCGCGCCCGCGTGTGTCGCGTTGGCGGACCTGGGGAATGCATACGTATCGCCTGGCGCTGTTCGCTCTGATCCTGGGACTGATTCACCAACAGCACCACTGGTACACCGCTCAGTTGTTGGGACAAGAGCAGGGACCGCTGAAGTTTGAACTTGTGCTGCCACTGTATCCTGAAGCGACGGCGCTCGGTGAATTCAATGCCGACTCGGGCGGGCAACTCGTGCTCGATGCCGAAGCGAAGCCAATCGGCTATGTCATTCAGACGTCGCCGGAAGCAGACACCGTGATCGGCTTTTCGGGGCCGACCAACACGCTGGTTGCGTTCGGCATGGATCAGAAGATCCTTGGCATCGACGTCATTCGCAGCGGCGACACGCGCGAGCACTTGCGCGATGTTCTACGTAACGAACCCTTCATGACCGCGCTCAATGGCCTCACCGCCGAACAGGCGCGGCAACCTCAGTTCGATGCGGTCTCCGGAGCAACCTTGACGAGCACGGCCATCATGTCAGGGATCGCACTGCGGCTAGGGGGTGAGAATCCGGCATCACGATTTCCGGAGGAGATTGATGTCGCCGAAGCGCGTGACTTTTTTCCGACAGCTCACACGCTCGCACCGCACCTGCGAAAGCCAGACCTGCTGAATGTGCTCGATGTACAACAACAGCTGCTCGGCCATGTCGCGCGAACTTCGCCCCATGCAGACACGATGCTGGGGTATCAAGGGCCAACCGATACGCTCGTTGCCCTCGATCCGGAGATGGTGTTCATCGGCGCTCGCATCAGGCACACCTACGACAACGAACCGTTTGTCTCCTATGTGCGCGATGACGAGTATTTCTTCAACACGTTCAAAGGATTCACCGCCCAGGACATTGCTCAGCTCGACATGGTCGACGCAGGCATTGAAGGAGTCTCCAGTGCGACGAAGACGAGCATCACGATTGCGGAATCCATTCTGTTGTTGACGCAACGCATCCTGGCCGAGCCACCGTCGCCTGTGGAAGCACCGCGCTGGCAACTGGCGGGGCGCGATCTCGGAACGATGCTGGTCGTCGCCGCCGCCCTGGTGATCGCACTCACGCATCTGCGCGGAAACACCGCGTTGCGACTGCTGTTCCAAGTCGTGCTCGTTGGCTACCTCGGCTTCCTCAATGCCGACATGCTCTCCCAGGCGCTATTGGTTGGTTGGACACGCAATGGGATCGCCTGGGCTAACGCCCCCGGTCTCGCGGTGTTGAGTATCGCGGCACTGTGTTGTCCGATCTTTACTGGACGACAGGTCTACTGCACGCATCTGTGTCCGTTCGGCGGGTTACAGGATTGGCTGCGGCGCGTGCCAGTGCGCGTTAAGTTGCCCAAGTTGATCGACCGATTGCTAAGGCTCATTCCTGGTGCGCTGCTGCTCCTTGTTATGGTCGTCGCCATGCGGCATTGGGAGTTCAGTCTGGTCGGGATCGAGCCGTTTGATGCTTTCGTCTGGCGGATCGCAGGCTGGTCGACGTTGATCATCGCCATCGTCGGTCTACTCGCCGCCACGATGATCCCCATGGCATACTGCCACTATGGCTGCCCGACCGGCGCGATGCTCAACTTCCTGCGAATCAACTCGGTAAGCGGTCGCTTCACACGCCGCGATGCGTTCGCGTCGATTGTTGCGCTCGTTGGCGTCGTGCTGCTTGTCGTGCGCTGAGACGAGCGGCGGACGTCTGTCGAGTTGAGCGTTTAAGTGTCGCTATGCGACCGTTGCGGCGTTGAGCGCCGAAATGATCTCACTCACGTTTGAAACAAGATGACTGGCCGACGCAGTGACCCATTACTGATTCAACGCCGGCGGTGTGATCGGCTTTTGCTGGTCGGTCGATTTCCCGAAATAGGGCGCCTTGTCGAAGACGTCAGTCGGTCCGGTGGCGCGAGGATCGTCGGTGCGCTGCATCCAGTCCTGCAACTGTGCCCGTAAGTCGGCCAACGTCTGGCGGTACTGTGCATCGTTTGCAACATTGCGCGCCTGATCGGGATCGGTGCGGAGATCGTACAACTCTTCGCCCGGGCGCTTGCCGAAACCGAGTTCGTAGAACCGATCGAGCGACGCCGGACGGTCCTCGGCGATCAACAAGTCCTTCGTCAGCGACCAGTCGACATCGCCGTACGGGCCAACGGCCCAGTGTTTGATCGGATCACCGGCCGGCCACCGATCCGGTTCGAGGTTGCGAATGTACAGATAGTCCCGTGTGCGGATCGCGCGACTGGGATACGTTAAATCGCCCGCCCGCACATTCGCATGCCGTTCTCTTTCGACAAAGACATGATCCCGCGCGGAATCGTTCTCGCCACGCAACAGTGGCACGATGCTGCGACCGGTCATGAATTCGGGAACCGACAGACCGGCCAGTTCGAGAAACGTCGGCGCAAAATCTTCAAAGCTGACGAACTCTTCAGCCACATGTCCCGCCTTCGTATGCCCGGGCCAATAGGCTGCGAGCGGCACCCTGGTGCCCCAGTCATAGACATGGGCGAGACCGCGCGGCATTTGCCAGCCATTGTCCGCGAGCATCAACACCAGGGTGTGCTTGTCCAATTGCTTTGTCCGCAAGAGCGCGAGCATCGCGGCACAATCGGTGTCGAACTGTTGCACCTCGCCGTAGTAGCGGCGAATGTCATCCCGCACGTAAGGATGATCGGGCAGCACATCGGGAACTTCGATCGTCTGCGAATCGAGTTTGTCGGACACACTGGGGATCTCCAGCCACGGAGCATGTGGTTCGCGGCTGCTGTGCCAGTACAGAAACGGGACATCGCCTGATTGATCGGTGAGAAATTCCGCAAGATCGCGGTACTTGCTGCCCGCCGGATTGCGTGTGCGGCCACTCGCCTCGAAGTTCCCCGGCCCCCAGCCTTTGCCAGAATGACCAACACGGTATCCTCCCGCTTCAAGCACGTCGGTAAAGACTGTGAACTTCGCCGGGAAGTCGCCCCACAAATTTGCCGCCCCTTCAAGTCGATGCGCCGCCTGTCCGGTAAGAAAGACTGCCCTGGCCGGAGCACACGAAGGAACCGAACAGAAGGCGTTTCGAAACAGTACCCCATCGCGGGCTAGCCGATCAAAGGTCGGCGTCTGGACCACCTGATCGCCGTACGCCCCGGCATGTTTCCAAGCCCAGTTGTCCCCCATCAGGATGAGAACGTTCGGACGTCTTGCAGCCTCCACGCCGCTAGCTGTCGAGGCAAACAACGAACCGCTTGCGGCGAGCACGAACAACAACTGCATGGACCGGATCATCCAACACCTCTGGCAGGCTACGGCGACAGTTTGGCAATCTAAGAATGCTACCGCGACCCGGAGCCGCGCAGCAAATCGGGATCGACGCGAGCGCGTAAGCGAACTCACCCATTCACTCAGCTTTCAAAGTGTGAATCAGTCTTCCTCGGCCTCTTCCGGAATCGCTCGTGTGCGAGGATCAATCTCGACCCGCACATCTCGACCGAGCGCCGGAGCCTCGATCACCCGAAGCTCAAAGCCTTCCCAAGTACATGTGTCCCCTGCATTGGGGAACCGCTGCAATTCATCATGCAGCAAGCCAGACACCGTCAGCAGTCCATCGTCGCCGGCCTCAAAGTCGATGTCGAGATGCCTCGCGAGATACCGTAACGTGGTCAGCCCATGCACTTCGATCCGTCCATCTGGGAGCGTCAGGATCGGTTCACGATTGAGCAAACGCCTCGCACGACTCGATTCGGGATTGAGCAGCGTTTCGAGAATGTCGCTCTCGGCGACGACACCAATCATTTCACCATATTCGTTGACGATCACCGCCGCACTCCGCAACTTGGCGCGGAGTTG
>JAGQQB010000167.1 GCA_020426425.1 Planctomycetaceae bacterium
GGTGGCCAGTTGGATTCCAATGGCAGCAGCGGGGGGACCGTGGGGTAGCCGGGTTGCTGCTGGTGGGCATGCATCTGCCGCAGCAGGGATTCGATTTCGTCGAGGACAGGTCCTGTCTGCTGAAACGCGATTCCGCCGGGATAGCGAAATGTGTTCAGTTCCATCTCGGGGGAGTCCTCGAGCCACAGCCCCGACGTGCCGCTGTGACACACCTGCGAAATGTACTCAGTCCGCTCGGCGAGTGGTCCGCGCAGCCAGCGGAGGTTGAACGGTTCTCGGGTGACGTACTCCTCCGCCGTGGTCGATGTCGACAGGATCAGGATGTCGTGGTGGATGCTCGCCTGCAGCGGAACGCCGTCGACATCGTGCAGCGCCACCGCCAGCGCATGGCGAATGGCGAGATCGGGATGTGCTGGGATCGACACCGGCGGGGATGTGGCATCGACCCCTTCTGACCGGAGCGATGTTTCATCGAGCCAGACCGGCAGGCCGAGTTCGGCTTGGAGTGCATCTCGTAAACTCGCCATGGACTTCGCTTCAGCCAGCGCCGGCGACCACGGACGCCCCAGGGCCGCATCCAGCGCCAACCGACGCGGCGACTTGATACGGAATGTAACCGGTTCTGGCGCGGCTGCTGGCAGACCATCCCAGGGTGGCAACTGATCAGATTGCAACTCCATCATCCCTCGAAGCAGCTCGCGAACACGCCGGTGCGTCGCCTGGGAAGCGAGGACGACCAGTCCACCGGGGAAGGGCTGCATCGTGGCCCCGCCTCCATAATCGATCCAGGCGGCATCTGTGTGGTGCTCGATGATGTAAGCGACTTCGCGCGCGTCATCGCGCAGACTCTTGTCGAGACCACGCACGTCGTAGACGACTGTTTCCAGCAACTCCGCCGCCCTCGTTTCCGTGGTGATCACCAGCATGTCGTGGGTGACAGTGAGCTCCACGTTGAGGGGCCATGTCTGTGGCAATGCGTCCATCAGCGGAACGTTCGGCGTCACGGTGATCGGCGTTGTCCGTTGCAGATGCTCACTCTCGAGCGCCCCGACATCGAGGAACACTGGCACCTGAAACACGCGGCGCAGCAGTTCGGCCAGTTCCTCAATCGTCTTCGCCGCCGCGATCGATTCCGGCACCGGCGTTTCCAGGGCCGTTTCAATTCGCTTTCGTAGCGGCGAATCCTGGCGGTAGTGCAGTGGCCGCTCTGGTGGCTCTGCCTGACCAGACCCCTGCGCCAAGGCGCACGGCATCAGGGCGATGTGAGCCAACAGCAGGCAGCCGGTCACCAATGTCAGCAGGCAAGCTCCGGAGACACGGTTCATGGCTGCGGCTCCTCATCTCGCATCGCGGGATGCAATCGTTGTGACGGATTCACCGGCAGCTTCAGCTTCCGAGTTTGCCACGACTTCACAGGTGACCAGGGATCGTACTCCAGCGGCTGCGGATAGCCGGTCTGGGCGGCAAAGAGACGCAGCTGCCGCAAGACCGCTTCGAACTGTGCGAGGCTGCTGCGCCGCGATGTGAGGATGATGCCCCCAGGAACCTGGCTGAAGCAGTCGGGTGGAACGCCATCCTCCAGATAGAGGACGAACAATTGCGAGATGTCGGCAAGCCGATAGGACTCGACCTGAAAACACTCCGGCAAGCCAGCCAGGTCGTAGAAACGTGTGACGAGATCGTCATCGGCTTTGGTTTCCGTGGTGATCCACACCTGCCCGCGCGCGACCATGTGGCACGTTGGTACCCCGCCGACATCGCTGATTGCCCAGTCCAAAGTAGAACGTAATGACGCGCCAGCCAACTGCGGCACGCGGATTTTCGTCTCTGCGTCAACTCCCTCGAATGCAAGGCTAGGCATGTCGATTTGCAGCGGAAGTTGCAGCGACTTCCGCAGGATGGTGGCGACCTCCTCCAGGTTCCTGGCACTCGAGAGTTCCGAAGGTGTCGGACCATCCAGGGCGGCGAGCCATCGCTGCTCAAGTGGCGTTGGCCGTGTACCACGCAGACGTTCTGGTTGTGGAACCGGAGGATGTGGTTCGATCACTTCCAGAGGCGACAGTGACTGGAGTTTGCGAATGAGCTGTTCGACCTCGCGATGCTTTGAGTAGGTATGCAGGACAACGACCCCGCCAGTGAACGGCTTCAGATCGCCCGTCGCACCAATGCCCATCCAGCCGTCGATGTAGCTCCATTCTCCGGCGTCGATCTTGAGCAACAGTTCACGAAACCGATCGGGATGATCACGCCACTCCGGTCCCAGACCGCGCAGGTCATACACGATGGGGATGAGGTGTTCGTCGGCATCGTACTCCGTCGTGAATTCCAGCGCCTCCGACCGCACCTGCCAGGCGAGTCCATCGACTCGACCGCTGGCACCGGGCAAGGCGATGGTCAACGCCTGATCGAGCCGCGCGCCAGCGGGCAGACGCACACGTTCACGATTCGCATCGAGCATGGCTCCAGAAAGTGCCGCCTCGTTGACGATCACCGGAATCTGAAACGTCGTCCGCAGTCGCTGGGCGAGTTCCGCTAGCGAGCATTCGGCCCCCAGATCTTCCGGGACATCCTGCAGCAGGGCCGCTTCGATCTTCAAGCAAGCCGCCGTCTTCCGCAGATGATGAATCGGTCGCTCTAAGGCCGTCTGCGACAATTCCGCCTGCCCGTCAACTTCGAACAGCAGGAGGACAAGCAGCGCAGAACGCAAGACACCAAATCGCCAGCAAAACATCAACCACCTCTTGCAGCAATCAGCGCCATGGCCCCTGCAATGCAGGCCAACAGTGAGCAGACCGCCCTCTTGGAGCATACCTCCCTCCATACTATTACGGGCAGAGATGGCCACGAACCACCACAAATCCGGCCTATTCATGATGGTGATCCACCAGTGCCCCTCAGCCCCCCTGAACGTGGGGATTCACAGTCCGCTCCAACAGAATGCGGCTGACAAGGCGAACCTGCTCTTTGTCCTCGATCCGGCCAATCAGGCGATGATAACTGTAAAGGACTTTGAAGAGGTGGCCGAAGGCGAGCCAGTAGCCGTTGGGACTGGTCTTCAGCGCCCAGGGTTTGTTCCAGGCGGTCAAGTTCTCCTCGCTCTGCCAGAACTCGTCGCTCATCACGTCGGCCAATGTTGAGCGGCATTCTTCCAGGGGATGTTCCGCTGGATCAAAGTCAGGCACCGGCTCACTGATGTGTGCCTGGTGTCCGAGATGGCCGGTCTGGGTCAGCTCCGGGAATCCGAGCGTTTCCAACGTCATCAGGGCCTCGGTGTGCGTTGTCATGTGCGTGAAATTCGGCCGTGTCACACTCGGATGCCCCAGCAGTGGTTTGAAGCGCGCGAGGCTGTCGAACAGGGCCTGAATCATGGCCTGTGTATCCACGTAGTTGGTTGGCGATTCTGGAACTTTCGGTTCCTTCTTGGCGATCTGACCGTTGTGGCCACACAGCCGATTGATGATTCGTGGATCGGCCATGTGCGGTGCATCGCGCAGCGCGCGGACGGAAATCGCCGTATAGATCGCGGCGTGCCCATGCGCTCTGAGTCCACCCTCGATTGCCGGCTGGAGTGATGTGGGGACATCGTTGACGCGCGACTCGTCGGCCTGCAGGTTCTGGAACGGAGTGAACTGCTGTTGATGAGCCTGAATCAGCGCGTCGAGTTGGGTCCGAATGGAGGTGACAATCGCATCGCTGAACCGATTCTCCCGGCACATGTAATAGCCCGCCAGCACGGCCGCGCCGAGATGGGCGTTGAACCAGCCTTTCGAGCGCGCCATCCCGGTGAGGCCCTGTTCCAGATACGACGTGTCGAGCGATGTCCCACTGGCGCCGTTGGCATCCGCCGCCGCGACCGCGCCATCGAAGACGCCAGGGATTCCCAGTCCGCCGATGATGCCTGCGGACAGCTGGACGAATTCTCGTCGATCCAACATTGAGTGTGCTCCACTGAATGGGCAAGTAGCCCGCTTGAGCATCTTGCGGTTTGGTATTCAGCCTGTCTCAAACACGAAATCCGAAACTCGAAATCCGAAACAAATCAGAAATCAGAAGGACCGAATCCGCCCATGGCGATTCCGCGTCGAGTCGTCCTGACCAACACTGTTTCGAACATTCGGATTTTGAATTTGTTTCGAGTTTCGGATTTCATGCTTATGCACGTTTAGCTACCGTCCTTGAAGAGGCTCTCACACTCCAATGGCCAAGTGCGATGAAGGTTACCACTGCGAAGTCTGCGCAAAGTATGTCGAATCGATCACCGACAGCGACCTGTACCTGCGGTACATCATCGGTGAGATTTCGGGACATCAATTGATGACCGCCCCCGAACGTCACATCCTGTGCAATCCGACACTGGCACAGTTCATCGTAGATCCCGAGTTTGCCGCGCCGGTAGTCGATGGACCATTCGCCAAGGCCGAACTCGATCCCGACGACGTCCGAAAGCGAGAGGAGCTCGTCACTCGCGGCTGGGAACGGTTGCAGACGGTGCGGTCCCTGGGGATTCCCATCTCGGAGTATCCGCTCGCGGCGATGAATGCGGGCAATCAATAGCCCCGTTGCCAGGATTCCCGTTCATGCACTCGGCGTCACCAACTACAATCGTTAGGCAAGTGACATGAACTCACCACGAGACAGCCATGAACTATTTCGTTCGACGCACCTGGGATCTCCCGCAATCGCAACACACTTCCGAGCAGGAGTATGCAGCTCGTAAGCAGTTGCGTCGTGAATTCCTCGCCACAATGGGCCTTGGCGCTGGATGTTCAGTACTGTCCGCGCTGACACCAGGGTGTCAGCAGGCGACACTGGAACAACTTGAAGCGGCTGGAGCAGTCGAGATTGATGCGTCGATGTACCCGGCTCAGCGTGATGGTCGGTTCGAGTACGGTCGCGACGAGACCGAGCGGGACGAAGCGGCCCGCTTCACGAACTTTTACGAGTTCACCGCCAGCAAATCGGTCTATCTCCATGTCGACAAGTTTCAGCCGGTTCCCTGGACGCTCGAAGTGACGGGCCTGTGCGCGAAGCCGCGCACGTTCGATCTCGACGACCTCGTTAAGCTCGCACCGCTGGAGGAACGCGCTTATCGGCATCGTTGCGTGGAGACGTGGGCGATGTGCGTCCCGTGGACCGGCTATCCGTTGCACAAGCTACTGGCGACCGTTGAACCGACCGCAGCGGCCAAGTACGTCCGGTTCGAAACCTTCAACCGGCCTCAGGAAGCTCAGCAAATGTCGAGCAGCCGCTATCCCTGGCCATACAGCGAAGGTCTGACCATCCACGAAGCGATGAATGAACTCACCCTGTTGACGACGGGAATCTTTGGCAGTCCATTACTGAAGCAGCATGGTGCCCCGGTCCGAGTGGTCATCCCGTGGAAATACGGCTTCAAGGGGATCAAGTCGATCGTCAAAATCGAGTTGACGGATCAGCAGCCGACAACCTTCTGGAACTCACTGAATCCGCACGAGTACGGGTTCGAAGCCAATGTCGATCCGGGTGTGCCGCATCCTCGTTGGAGCCAGGAATGGGAATGGATGCTCGGCTCGCGTGATCGACATCGCAGCGTGAAGTACAACGGCTACGGCGACTGGGTCGCGAAGTTGTATGAGTAGCGGACCAATGCGGCCTGCCGACCCGGCGACGCAGTCACCGGGCTTGATTTCCCCACTCCCAATTCCCCACTGATTACTCCCTATGTCTGACCCCCTGTTCACTGTCGCCGAACAAGTTGTCCTGGTTTCCGGCGGCAGTCGCGGTATTGGTCGTGCGATTGCCTCCGGATTCGCCGAGCGCGGCGCCCGGGTGGTCATTACTGGACGCGATGCGAGTACGCTCGAACAGACGGCAACTGAGTTGTCCCAAGGTGGCGTGCATCCCGTCATCGCCATGGTCTGTGATGTCAGCCAGTCGAGTCAGATCGAGGCTCTCGTCGGAGACTTGCTCACGCACTTTGACCAGATCGATACGCTCATCAACGTTGCAGGCGTCAACCGTCGCAAGCCGGTCCTGGAAGTGACAGAAGACGACTACGACTTCGTGATTGGCATCAACCTGAAAGGGGCCTTTCTGCTGTCGCAGGCAATCGGTCGCCACATGGTCGAGCGCGGTGGTGGCTGCCAGATCAACATCGCGTCGCTCAACACAGATCGTCCGCTCAAAGATGTCGCCCCCTACGCCATGAGCAAGGCGGCGATGGGGCACATGACCCGCAGCCTGGCCGTGGAATGGGGACCGGCCGGAGTGCGCGTGAATGGCATCGCGCCCGGTTTCATTCTGACCGATCTGACTGCGAAACTTTGGGCGAACCCGGAGATGCAGGAGTGGGGAATTCGCAACACGCCGCAGCGACGACTGGGGCAACCTGAAGACATGGTTGGCGCGGCCTTGTTCCTCGCGAGCGATGCGTCCCGGTTCATGACCGGGCAGACGATTTTCGTCGACGGGGGATTCACCGCTGGCTGGAACTGGCCCATTCCGGTTGGTGGCGGCCAGTAGCGGCCCGACATTACAGTCGTTCGGTTCGTCCCCCTTACCATCCGCCGTCTGCGTTCATGTTGTCGTTCGCCTTCGCCAATCTGTGCAGTCGCCCGTTGCGAACCACGCTGTCCGTGTTAGGGCTAATGGTTTCCATCGCCGGGATGGTCGGCCTGTTTTCCATTGCCGAAGGAATCGATCGGGTCGTCTCGAAGACGTTTCAGCAGATCCCCGGCTTGCTCATTCAGCAACGCGGCGCTCCGGTCCCAATCTTCTCAACCTTGCCTGCGGTCTGGCAGCAGGAACTGCAAGAACTCCCGGCCGTATCGGTAGTGAACGCCTCGGTCTTCAGTCGGATCAATCTGCTCAACGACAAAGTTGTCCTCAGTCCGCCACGCTTCGTGCTGGGGACCGACATTGCTTCACGCCTGGCACTCAAACGCTGCGTGTACCAGGAAAATCTTGTGGCTGGGCGCTTCCTCACTCCGGACGACGTCGGCACACATCACTGTGTGCTCAGTCGTCAAATTGCCGAAGAACGTGATTGCGGCGTTGGAGAGACGATCGACATCAATCGCGTCGCGTGCGAAGTTGTGGGGATTTATCACACCGGTTCACTGATGATCGACGTCAGTATTCTGATGGACATCGGTACGGCACGGAGTATGAGCCGCATTGATGAGGGGACCGTGAACTGCTTCTATGTCGAAGTCCGGGACGATGTCGCCAATCCGGCGGCGAAACAGCAGATTGAAGCCGCCTTCCTGGGCCGGGACGGCGAAATGTGGACCTCTTCAGCGTCGCGGTCATCGGGGAATTTGATTGGCGATGTCATACGCAGTATTGACCGCACGATTCGTGGCGAGGGAGGTGGTTCGATCGGACCAGGTCGCACACCGCCAGCGGCGACGACTCGTGACAACGCGGAGTCGACCGGCGATTCGACCTCAACAGAACAAACATCGCCCATCGAAGTCCGAACCGCCGAAGACTGGTCGGAACGCTTTGACGAGTTCAGCGCCGACCTGCGATTGTTCCTGGTGATCATGACGACCATCGGTGTGACGATCGCTGTCTTGAGTATTCTCAATACCATGCTGATGAGCATCACCGAACGGACGATTGACTTCGGCATCCTGCGCGCCAACGGTTGGCGCACGAGGGACATTATCAGTCTGATCACATGGGAAAGCGCTCTCATCGGCGTACTGGGAGGAGTCCTGGGGACCGGGATCGGCTGGCTAGCGACGCTGGGCATCAACGCCGCCTGGCCCGACCGCATGCAGCTCTTCGCAAGTCCGCAGCTGATCCTGTTCAGCCTGCTTTTTAGCATCGTTCTCGGGATCGCTGGAGGAGTGTACCCTGCCTGGTTAGCCAGTCGTCTGTCACCGATGGATGCCATCCGGCGAGGATAGCTGTCGATCGCGATGCGGTGGGTTTCCCACGCCGGAATT
>JAGQQB010000168.1 GCA_020426425.1 Planctomycetaceae bacterium
GTGCGGACAGCCGCAATGCGGCTGGAAAAGACTTCCGGATCCAGCGTCCAAGTCCGACTGACTCTCCACGCCCACTTGTGACGGCAGAAAGTCGCAGTGAACAGAAAACTCGCCCCAATTTGACAAAAGCGGTCTTGTCTCACATGTCAAGTTAGTTACCATTCGCCAACTAATCTGTCCGCCCGCCAGTCATGGAGGGCCGCAGGAACGGCTTGAGACAAGACAGTGGCAAGACCGCAATCGGTGACTGATGAGGAGATTCTGGAGGCGGCACGTCGCTGCTTCCTGGAACACGGTCCCGGTACATCGACCGATTTGATCGCTGCTGGGCTGGGGGTTTCTCCGCAAGCGCTCTTGAAACGGTTCCACTCAAAGCAGCAACTACTGATTGCCGCGCTTGTGCCGACATCTCCCCCGGATTGGAACGAACTGGTCGCGGCGGGACCGGATGAGCGTGACGTCGGGGACCAGTTGACGGAGATTCTGCTCGCGCTGGCTGGGTTCTTCAGCGAAATCGTCCGCCGCATGTCCATCCTCCGCTGGAGTGGGATTCAACCCGAAGAATTGTTGCAGCAGTTTGATGAACCGCCACCAGTCCGCGACATTCGGCTGCTGGCGGGCTGGCTGCAGCGAGCGAGCGACCGAGGACTGATTCGGCCCGTCGACGAAGAAGCGACCGCCATGCTGCTGCTCACATCCCTGCATGGTCCAGCGATGATCACGGAAATGCTCGGGCGGCATCCAACAGGGCAATCGACCGAGGAATATGTGCAATGCCTGGTGCAGCTGTTGTTGACCGGCTTGCGGTTCGATGCCAACTGCGTCTTCGGAACGACAACGACATAGACGAGAAACTGCTCGGGAGGCGTCGGCTGAGTGGCGCCCCGGGCCCCGTGGAGTGAATTGTGCGAATTGCGATCAACATAGCCGTCTCACTGGTGTTGCTGGGAGTCGGTGTCTTTTGTTTTCAGTTGTTCGGTCAGAAGCCGGAAATCCCCAAGAGTGATGAGGATTCCGCCGACGACCGCGTGCTGGTGGAAACGGTCCCTATCGCGGAATTCGCCGGACCGCTCTGGCTGGAGTCGAGTGGTGAAGCGAAGACGTATCGTGTGCTCACCGTTGGTGCTGAAGTGGCGGGCCGCATCATCAATCGTCCCGAGGAAACTCGCGGCGGAAAGTTCGTGAATCCCGGCGATCTGCTGTTCGAGATTGATCCGCTGAACTATCAACTCGAAGTCCAACGTCTGCAGGCGGAAATCGCTCGTGAGAATGCGGAGCTGAACTCCATCGCCGTCGAACTGGAGAACCTCCGGCCGCTGCTGGAAATCGCGCAGGAAGATCTGCAGTTGCAGCAGCGACAGACAGTGCGCATCCGGCAGTTGTACGAACGGAAGGCGAGCACGGAAACGGAACTTGAAACCATGTTGCGGCAGGAACTGACGAAACGGACTGCCGTGCAGACCCTGATCAACCAACAGGCGCAGTTAACCGAACAACGCGCAACGAAACTGGCACAGCGTCAGCTGTTCGAGGCGCAACTCAAACGGGCCGAGGCCGATGTCGCCCGTTGCCGAGTCGAGGCCCCTATCGCCGGTCGCCTGGTGCGTGATCTCGTCGAGCAGGGGAACTTCGTACGGGTGGGGGACACACTTGTCGAGATCAGTGACGCCAGCCAGATGGAGGTCAACTGCCCGTTACAGGCGGAACAACTCGGTTGGATCTGGGCACAGGAAGCGCTCAAGTCGATTGACATCAGTAATGGCCAATCGGCGGCGCAAGTTCCGGCCGAAATCTCGCCGGTGGACTGTGAAGTCGTGTATGAGTTTGATGGGGTTCAAACCCTCTGGGACGCGAAGTTGATCGGCTTCTCCGGCCTGGGGATCGATCGCACCACCCGCATGATGCCCGCCCGCGTACGGATCGAGCAACCTCATGCCACCCGGGTGATCGACAGTACCAATGGGGGCGCGATCGCCGTCGCACCGCCGGTTCTCATCAGTGGCATGTATGTCAAAGTTCGCATTCCGGCCCGCACTTCGCAGCAACTGTATCAACTACCGCGCGAAGCAGTGCGACCGGGTGGGCAGATCTGGTCCGTGGTTGATGGACAAGTCGAGATCGTGCCGGTCGCGGTCATCCAGCAGAACGAGCAAACGGTGTTCAGCTTCCCACAAGCGACGCTGGATGTCGGCGCCCCAATCATCGTCTCTCCATTGCCAAGCGTATACAACGGCATGCGCGTACGGGAGGCGACGGACTCGCATCTAGGGGACGAACCGCAAGATCGGGACGAATCGCGGGAGCCGACGGAATGAAGTCGATCATCTCCTGGGCGATCCGCCAGTCTCCCGCGATGAACATGATCATGATCACGGTCCTGGGTGTGGGACTGCTGGCTGGATCGATGTTGCGCCGCGAGGAGTTTCCCCAATTTGACTTGGAGATCATTCTCGTCACGGTCCCCTACCCTGGCGCGAGTCCCGACGAAGTCGAAAGCGGAATCTGTCAAAAGATTGAAGAGTCGGTCCGATCTGTCGATGGCGTAAAGAAGGTCACCTCGATTGCTCAGGAAGGGGCGGGAAACGTGGTGATCGAAGTGAGCACTTCGGTTCCCAGTGTGCAGAAGGTGCTTAACGAAATTCAATCGGAAATCGACCGCATTCCGAGCCTGCCAGATCTGGCCGAGGAACCAGAGGTTCAACAGATCACATTCCGCGATCCCGCGATTACCGTCGGCGTGGTCGACGAGCATGGCAGCGGCATTGAAGCGGAACTGCGACTGCGCGAAATCACGGAACAGGTGCGGGACGATCTGCTGCAGATTCCGCAAATCACCGTCGCGGAAATCACCGGCGAGCGGAAGTACCAGATTGATGTCGAAATCTCGGAGATGCAATTACGACAGTACGGCCTGTCGCTCACCGATGTCGCGCAGGCGATCCGGCAACGCAATCTCGAACTCCCTGGAGGAAACATCCGCGACCAGGGGGAGACCTTTCTACTGCGTGGAAAAGACAAGCGGACGACCGGGGAAGGGATCGCTGAGATACCCGTCATTACCCGTGAAGATGGTGTCGCACTGACCGTTGCCGATCTTGGAACGGTGCGTGATGAATTCCTCGATTCGACCTCGATCAGCCGCATCAATGGCAAGCCCGGACTGGCCATTGCAGTGAAAGCTGCAGCGTCCGAGGACTTGCTGTCGATGGCCGACGCTGTCAACGAATATGTCCGCGAACATCAACTCCCGGACGGCTACCACATGGTCGTCTGGGGGGACAGTTCGATTGATGTCCGCGACCGGCTCGACCTGCTACGGCGTAACGGATTGCAGGGCTTGCTGCTGGTCTTCATTGTGCTCGCCCTGTTCCTGGAGTTACGACTCGCATTCTGGGTCGCGATGGGGATTCCGTTTTCGATTCTCGGCGCCTGCATCGTACTTTGGCAGCTCGGTCAGACGCTGAACATGCTTTCGATGTTCGCGTTCCTGATCGCGCTGGGCATTGTGGTCGATGATGCAATTGTGATTGGCGAGAACATCTACGCGCACCGGCAACTCGGTAAGGGATTCTTGCGGGCCGCCATTGAGGGCACGACGGAAGTCGTCCCGTCGGTGACGACGTCGATCCTGACAACCGTGTTCGCCTTTGCTCCGATGTTCTTTGTCACCGGAGTAATGGGGAAGTTCTTCGCGGTCCTGCCGATCGCGGTGATCGCCATGCTGGTGATTTCCCTGCTGGAAAGCACGTTCATTCTGCCCTGCCATCTGGCCCACGGCAGCGGCAAACCGATCGCACTCACCCATGCGCTGAACACCTGGACGAACAGCACGCTCGATCGCTTTATCGAAAAGATTTACATCCCCACACTACGATTTTGTCTGCACAATCCTTTCATCGCGCTGAGTTCGGCCATTGTGGTCGTGATGCTCTCGGTCACGCTGGTGATCAACGGCACGGTTCCCAGCGTCTTCTTTCCGAAGCTCGATGCGCCGCGTCTGAATGCCGTCGTCGTCTTCCCCGATGGAACGCCCACTCACGTCACCGATGCCGCGACGCTGAAGATGGAACAGGCCATCCTGCAAATCAACGACGAATTCCGCGAGCAGGAGAAACCGCTTGTGGAGGTCGTTCATCGGCTCGTCGGACAGGCGAAGTTGCAACAGGGGCCGGGAGCTGTTGGGGGAGGATCCGCCGAAGGGAGTCATGCTGGATCGGTCCAGGTGCAACTGGTCGACAACCAGCACCGCGACATCACGAGCAACGAAGTCGTCAATCGCTGGCGCACAATGGTGGGCGACATTCCAGGCGTCGAAACACTCACCTTCGGCACAGAAGCTGGCGGCCCCGGCGGCAAGGCGATTGAATTCAAACTGCTCGCAGGATCCCACGATATGGCCGCACTTGAAGCGGCCGTCGAAGCAGCGAAAGCCGAACTGCGCCGGTTCCCCGGTGTGTTCGATGTGAATGATGATTCACGACCAGGAAAGTGGGAACTGCAACTCTCCGAGAAGCCCGACGCGGCGCCGCTGGGAATCCCGCTCGAACAGGTAGCGCGAACCGTTCGCGCCGCGTACTACGGCGAAGAGGTGATGCGGCTGCAGCGTGGCCGACACGAAGTCAAACTGATGGTCCGCTATCCTGAGGCGGACCGGCGGTCGCTCGCGAGTCTCGAAGAAGTCCGCGTTCAGGGGCCAGATGGCGTCCAACGTCCGCTGTCAGAACTCGCTCGGGTCAATGTCTATCGCGGCTATTCGGAAATCAATCGCGTCGATCAGCGGCGATCGATCACTGTGCAGGCCGATGTTGACGAGCAGAAGGGGAACGCGAAAGCGATCGTCGCCGACTTGCAGGCGAACTTCATTCCAAAACTACTCAAACAATATCCCGAACTGCGAATTCGCTGGGAGGGCCAACAAGAGCAGGATACGGAATCGGTCCAGAGTCTGTTCCTCGGACTTGCGGTCGCCATGGCGGCGACATTCATCCTGCTGACCGTCGAATTCAACTCCTACGGACAGCCAATGGTGGTCATGGCGATCATCCCCTTCGGAATTATTGGCGCCATCTGGGGGCACGCGATCATGGGCCTGCCGCTCACGCTATTCAGCATGCTTGGCCTGGTCGCCCTCACCGGCGTTGTGGTCAACGACTCCATCGTGCTCGTCGACTTCATCAATCATCGCTTGCACGATGGTCTCGAACTCCGTGAAGCCCTGATGGACGCGGGGCGCCGCCGTTTTCGACCTGTTCTACTGACGTCGCTGACCACCGTCGCCGGACTCCTGCCGATTCTGCGCGAGAGATCTTTCCAGGCGCAGCTGGTCATTCCGATGGCCACCAGCCTCTGTTTCGGCCTGATCCTCTCGACCGTACTTGTCCTGGTGCTGGTTCCAACGTTTTATCTGAGCTATTCGGAGATTGTCCGGGGACTGAGACGGCTATGGCCAGGCAGTGACGATGAACGTCACGTCGCAGAATCGGATCAGCGAGAGCCGTCTCGCACACACCTGGTGCAGAGTCGTTGAACGCTCCGCGATCAGACGTTGGATTGCGGAACAATCCACGACAATTGTGATCAGACCGGCCCTTAGCAGCCCGTTGAAAAACCAGGTTAAAGGCAACCCGGAGCGTCAGCGAGGGACATTTCCACCGGCTGCTGCAGGCGATAGATCCCTCGCTGGCGCAGCGGGTTGCCTGTTTCAACCGGCCCTGAGAGCTGATGTCCACGCGATTGACTCACGGCGTTAGTCTGCCCCGTCACTGCTGCGTGCCCGCAGCAACGCGGCCGGAATCGTCACCGGTGGCGTGGTCAATGACTGCGTCAGGAACTCGTCGGGCACGCTGCCGGAACTCGCGATCGCTTTGAGTTGCTGTTCGATCTCGGCGTTCGCCGGATACTCGCCCGCCTGCTGCGCCTCGGCGAAGGTCCGATCGAAGACCGCAAGCACTGGTTCAACATCCTTGCGTTGCGAGTCGAGCACCTTGTCAGTGAACATGATCCCGTCGAGATGGTCCAACTCATGCTGCACCACCCGGGCGGGGAGTTCGTCGAGATCCATTTCGAACAGTTGCCCATCGAGATCGAACGCCTCGATGACCACCGCCTCCGGACGACGCACGTCGGCATACAGTTTCGGCAGACTCAGGCAACCCTCTTCCCCCACCTCGGCCCCTTTGCGACTGGTGATCTGCGGATTGATGAACACAAACTCCTGATCCGCTTCATCCGGCCTTGCGGCGAGATTCATCGTGAACACCCTCAGCGGCAGCCCGATCTGATTGGCCGCAAGACCGATCCCGTTGGCCTCGTACATCAACTCAAACATCCCCCGCACCACCGCCCGCAAGTTGGCGTCGATGCGTTTGACCTCGGTCGATTTGAATCGCAGAGCGGGGTGCGGAAAGTAAACAATCTGCATGGGACAAGTGGCGATTGGAGCCGTTATTCGATGGGAAACCACAAGTCTAGCAGACCCAATCTCAACCGTCTCGCCCTGAGCACCTCTTTTCGGACGCACATTTTTCGCCCAACGTTGGTCAATTGGGGTACCGCAGAGTTCGCGTCGGAGAATCCCGACTTTGACGCAACATGTCGGTAGAACGTAGACTTGAAAGGTTCCAGTCACCGGCTGTCATCCACATCTCCTCCTCCGGAGCTCGTATGAGTACGGAGCGTTCCGCTTCTCAAGGTTCGGAGTCTTCTGGACCAACGCGATTTGGAAAATACGACATCCAGCGCAAGCTCGGCGCTGGGGGGATGGGGACGGTCTATCTGGCCACTGATCGCGATTTGCGGCGGACGGTCGCACTGAAGATTCTCGCCAAAGACAAGGCGGAGAATCCTCTGCTCGTCAAACGCTTCAAGGCGGAAGGTCAGGCGGCCGCTCACCTGCAGCATCCGAACATCATTCATGTTTACGAGTCGGGGGAGATCGAAGGCTACCTGTACCTGGCGCTGGAGTATGTCGAGGGGATTGACCTGCTCGAATGGCAACGGAAGCGGGGCGTGTTCCCAGTCCGTCGCTCGATCGACATTATCCGGCAGGTGACCGAGGCACTTGATCATGCCTATCGCAAGCAGATCGTGCATCGAGACATCAAGCCCTCGAACATCATGATCAAGGCCGATGGTTCGGCCAAACTGGCGGACATGGGACTGGCCCGCTTTATCGACGATGGAGCCGACACCTCGATCACCCGGGCCGGGACCACGGTCGGAACGGTTGATTACATGGCTCCGGAACAGGCGCGGGACAGCAAAGCGGCAGATGTTCGTAGCGACATCTACTCGCTCGGCTGTGCCTGGTATCACATGCTCACCGGTTCGCCGCCGTATCCCGATGGAAGCCTGACGAACAAACTCCAGGCACATGCTACCGGGCGTCTGCCGGATCCGCGCGGCAAGAATCCAAACGTTCCCGAAGGCGTGGTCGCGGTGATTCACCGCATGATGGCCAAGCAACCACAGGATCGGTACCAGACCCCCGACGACCTCCTTAAGGATCTTCGCAATCCCGCCTTGGGACGTTCCGGCGTCTCGGCCGAGTTGTTTGCGGCATTGGCATCGGAGGAACCGTACTCACAGGATGAACCCGATTTTCAGATCGGCACTCAAGGAACCAGCGAGACCGGGAATCAGACCGCCCAGGCGACACGTGCTGATTGGGCGCCGGACGACGAGGATGGCTCGACCAACGCCGATTCCTCGTCGCAGCCGACCAGCAAGCGACAGCGCGGAGCGGCCGACCGCAGCTCCAACCGACGACGAAGGCCTACCGATGGCGGGACTGCGGGTCGTTCAGCCGTCCGTCGTGACGCAGATGCGACGTCAGCGGGCGATGGAGACAATGGCGATGTCAGCGACTCCGGGAGCGGCGATGTCACGGGGGCAAGCGGTACGGCAGGGACGAGCGGGGCCTCAGGTTCGAGG
>JAGQQB010000016.1 GCA_020426425.1 Planctomycetaceae bacterium
CTGCTGATACCCCATCGCCAGCCCATTGCCCTGACTGCCGCGAACATCGAACACCACGGCCCCCTGCTCTGCCAGCCGGGCCGTTTCGATATCGTTGATTGCCACCGCCTCGACCGTCCCGAGATGTTCACGGACCGGCCGTTGATCGCGCAGGTGTCGTTCGACCACCTGAGTCAGAAATTCGCGATTCCGCTCCGCTCGAATCTGTGTGGCGACGTAGTATCCGCCCCAGGCAAGACCGCCCGCCAACAGTAGGGCGAGGACAGGAAACAGAAATCCCCCCTTCTTGGGCTTCGTCGGCGCTGATGGGGGAGCAA
This sequence comes from Planctomycetaceae bacterium, assembly GCA_020426425.1. Lineage (GTDB taxonomy): Bacteria > Planctomycetota > Planctomycetia > Planctomycetales > Planctomycetaceae > JACKHO01. The sequence goes on from JAGQQB010000016.1 coordinate 318, forward strand.
ATGGATCGAAAGCGAGCTGATTCATTGAATCCTGGCCGGGTTGGTCGTGGGTGGGGATTCCCTCAAGAGATGTGGTGCAGAGCACACTCTCCACTTTGCCAGCGCCGCTGGACCGATGTCAACGTGCAATTCGCTACAGGCCCGCTATTGCGGTATACGAGCTCAACAGACTGTTAGATCTGGCACGCCCCACACATCCCTCAGGAACCGGTGATCACCAGACCAAACACGGACACAGAGTCCCCACGACCGATACTACGTCCACAGACTGATCTTGGTCTGCCTCCCAAGTTCCAGTACCTTCCGCATCTAACGTGTTTTCAAGCCGTGAGATGGGGTGATTTCCGCACTGGAATTGACACCATGAAGTTACGCAACAAAACAGTCATTCGCTGGTGCGCATGCGTGCTCTCGGTCCTGTTTCGCGCGCTGTTCGCCACGCTCCGCGTTCGAATTCGTTGCGGTTCGCAAGGTCCGGTCCCCTACGGTCACTGGGGAGATCAGCGATTCCTGATGTGCATGTGGCATGATGCGATCGCCGGGACCATTTTCGGCGGTCGTTCCCAACATCTGGCCGCGCTCGTCAGCGGCCATGCCGATGGCGGCTACGTCGCCGATGCTCTCAAGGTGCTGAAGATTCGACCGATTCGCGGTTCCAGTTCTCATGGCGGCGCTGCCGCGCTGCGGGAGATGATTGAAGCCGCCTCCGATCACCACGTCGCCATTGCCACCGACGGGCCGCGCGGTCCCAGGCACGAAGTGAAACAGGGAATCGTTTATCTCGCGTCAGTCACCGGTCGCGGAATTGTCCCGATCGCGTTCGCATGTCAGAGTGCCTGGCATCTTCAGGGGCGCTGGACCGACCTCGTTGTTCCCAAGCCGTTCAGCACGGTTTGGCTCGTTTCCGAGGAGCCACTATATGTCCCATACCATTTAGATCGCGACGAACTCGAAGTCTATCGCGCTGAACTGCAGCAACGCATGGACGCACTCAACCAGTGGGCGGACGATCTCGCCGCAGGTGAAATCCCCGATAGCGATGCGCCGCTCGTCATTGCTCCCGCATCAACGACCAGCCTGCGCCCCAACCACACATCATCCCGCACCTCCGACGCGCGCGCCGCCTGACCGCGCGGACCGCACGAGGCGAATGGATTCGCCATGCCTTCATCCTTGATCATCATCCCCTGCTACAACGAACAGGAGCGCCTCCAGAGTGAGACGTTTCTGGAGTTCACGCGACAGCATCCACACATTCAGATGTTATTCGTGAACGATGGCAGCACCGATAATACACTCACCGTGTTGCATGGGTTGGCTGCTTCGGCACCGCAGTCAATCGATGTCTGCGATCTGCCCCAGAACGGCGGCAAGGCGGAAGCTGTGCGTCAGGGGATGCTTGCGGCCCTGACGACTTCAGCGGACACCATCGGCTTTCTGGATGCTGACCTCGCGACCCCACTCGACGCGATTCCGACGTTTCTCGATGTGCTCAACCGACGTCCAGACATCGACATTGTGCTGGGGTCGCGGCTGAGCCTGCTCGGCCGTCGGATTCAGCGACAGCCCAAGCGCCGACTCCTCGGACGGCTGTTCGCGACCGTCGCATCACACGTGCTGTGGACCCCCATCTGTGACACACAGTGCGGAGCCAAACTGTTTCGCAACACCCCCCTGCTCCGCGATGTTCTCAGCCAGCCGTTCCTGGCCCGCTGGATTTTCGACGTCGAACTCCTGGCGCGCATGAAGCAGTTGCGGCAAGAGCAACAACTCTCGCCACTCAATGAAGTCGTGTTCGAACAACCACTCGATGTATGGCGTGAGGTCCCCGGCTCAAAACTCAAAGCGACCGACTTCGCGAAGGCCCCCTGGGAGCTTGTGCAGATCTACTCCCGCTACCTCAGCCCCTGGGCAGAGGCGTCCCAGCTGCAATCCTACCCACTGCCAGTGATGCGTCCCTTCGAAGGAACAACAGAAACCGTACGCCGCCCGCAACGTCGTGCTGCCTGAGCAGCGTGCCCTGATTGCACCAACTGCCATTCTCGACCAACTCCGCCCCCTGATGTCCTCCCCGATCGAAATCATTCCCGTGCTCGATTTGATGGGAGGAATCGTTGTGCGTGGTGTCGCGGGAGAAAGGGAGCGCTACCAACCGAACCAGAGCCGCTGGTCCGATTCTCCTGATCCGCTGAAGACGGCTCACGGAATTCGTGAACGTTTTGGGTTCCGCCGCTTCTATATCGCCGACCTCGACGCCATCACCGGGAACGGCAATCACAACGAGACGTTGCGGCAACTCACGGAGTCTGGTTTCGAACTGCTGGTCGACGCCGGAATTCGCGCACCAGAGCAAGCCGAGCAATGTTTTGAATGTGGCGTACGCGAAGTGATCGTTGGCTCAGAGACACTGCCAAGCTGGACAGTGCTGGAGGATCTGCTGTCGACATACGATCCACAATGCATCCGCTTCAGCGTTGATCTCAAACAGGGGCGTCCCTGGGGTCCACTGGGAGCCAGTCTCAGCGCGGTCGATCTCGTCAATGAAGTCGTCGCCCGCAACCTCAGCCACCTGCTGCTGCTCGATGTCGCCGCCGTCGGCACCGGAAGCGGCGTAACAACCCTCGATCTCTGTCGCACCGTTCGGGCCGCACATCCCGGCGTACATCTGATCACAGGGGGTGGCGTGCGTCATGACGAAGATCTCACCGCTGCCCATTCCGCCGGCGTCGATGCCCTGCTGATCGCTTCAGCTCTGCACGACGGCCGACTTTCCTTGCCACAGCAATCCCAGCCGTGACAAGGCCAGCCCGGCGAACTCGGCCAATTCGCCTCCCCACAGCAGAGAACAGTCGCCAGCTGTCGGATCGCCCGGTAGAATTCGATAGTCGCACCTTAGGTGCATGGCGATGTTGCTATCTCTTATGGCTGAGTTGGGGAAGGCCATGTCCCGATTGATTCCCGTCTGCGGCTTGCTGTTCGCGTTGACCCTTGCGCTCCCTGCTACTGAGGTGGCCGCGCAGGATCCATACGAACGACTCCGCGATGCCTATCTGGTGACCGGAACGCGGTTTCGCAACGCATTTCGCGAAGTCGTCGCCCCGACCCGTGAGTCGACCATTCAGATTCGTGACGGCGATGGCAAGCCAGTCGTGCTGGGTGTCGTGTTGTCCGCTGATGGTGAAATCCTCACCAAAGCGAGTGAATTGCCTGAGGAATTCCGTGTGCAATTCAGCGATCGTCGCGAACTGCCGGGGACTTTGCTGGCGAAAGACGAGTCGTACGATCTGGCGCTTGTGAAAGTTGAGGCAACGGATCTACATCCAGTTTCATGGAAGCCACAGGCACTTACCGAAGGCCAGTGGTTGATCACGCCAGGGATGAGTGACTCGCCGCTGGCAATCGGGGTGATGAGCGTCCAGCCTCGCAAGATCCCAGACACTGGAATTCATGGCGTCCTGGGCATCGAACTGGAACGCAATGGCGCGGCGACCATTCGCCGCGTGTTTGAGAATAGCGGCGCCGCAAATGCTGATCTGCGCACCGGAGATGTCATCCTCGAACTCAACGACCGGGAAATGCCAACCGGGGGCGATGTGATCGCTACCGTCCGCAAGTTCCGACCTGGAGAAACGCTCGCCCTCAAGATCCGTCGCGACGAGGAACTCCTCGATGTCTCGGTCACGTTGACTCACCCCTTTGGGGATTTCCTGTCACGCATCGCGATGCAGGACCAGCTCGGAGGTGCGCTGAGCGATCGCCGCGACAACTTCCCCTCGGCCCTGCAACATGACGCAGTCCTGCGTCCCCGTGATTGTGGCGGACCAGTCCTGAACCTCGATGGGGAAGCGGTCGCACTGAACATTGCGCGCGCGGGAAGGACCGTGACCTACGCGATTCCCGCAGCAGATGTGCAGCGCGTGGTGGACAAGTTACACAAGTCGAGCAGTGCTGGACAGCCGCGGTAACGACCTTGCGCCGTCTGTTACTCCGCCAGCGAAACAGACGCAGTTCCGCTGGGCCACTCGCCGTGGATCAATTGCGTGATCGCCGCCTGTGGATCAGCCACCGGCGCCGGAAATCCATCGACAGGGTCCATTGCAACCATCTGATTGCGATCGATCAGGAACAACCCTGTCCGCGTCGACTGCCGCTGCTCATCGAACAGGCCGTACAAGCGATGCGTGGGCGCGGTGATCGGGCTTTGCAGATCCACATCAGTCAACAACGGAAAACCGACCTCCCTACCAAGGCGTTTCTCCGCCTGGCGATTCGCGTACGGCGTCGCCAGACTGACCCCCACAAGTTGGATGCCTGCCGCCTCGATTGCCTCTGCCTGATCAATCAGTGGACGTAAGACCGAATCGTGGTCGGCGCCGAGTTCCCCATCAAAGAACACCAGCACCAGCCGTGTGCGCCCGAGATAGCGCTGAAACTTGACCAGTTCGCTGTGCTGATCATTCAGCTCAAAATGGGGCGCGAACCGCCGCGCCGATGCGGTCGTCTGCCGGGGATCCAGCCGCCACTGATCGAGTTGCCGCCGACGCCAGCCGACAATCGCGGCAAGAACACCACCAGCCACCAGCAAAAACAAGAGTCTGCGGTCCAGCTTCACAGAGCACGCCGTGGTGGTTGAGCCTACACAAACGGATTGAGTTCGTCGGAGTCTTCATCGATCGTCGTCGATGGTGGGGCCGCGTCCCCCTCCCCGGTCGGTGCCCCCTCGCTCGCATCACCGTGCGGAGTTGTTGGATTTGCCGTCGCGACTTGGACCACGACCCGCGTTCCATCGACACCCGTCACAACCACCGCAGTCCCCGACTCAATCATGATTGCGTCCGCCACGGCATGGAGTCGCTCCCCATGAACGAGAACCATGCCTCCGGGCGTCATCAGTGACAGTGCCGTGCCGTGTTGACCAACGAATGCCTGCAACCGCGCGGTCTCGCGTTGATACGGCGTCACCTCTTCTGCCGTCGGCGCCCGGAGCAGCACGCGATTGCCCAGCGACGTTTTCGTAAGTAACTGAAACGCTCCGTACATTGAACTGGGAATGACCACGGCCAGACTCGCGACATAGGCGCCAAACAAGACGGGACTCGTCGCATACCAGGACTTGTACGCAAAGTAGACCGACCCGGCGAAGCACCCGACGCACATGATCGCGATCATTCCTCCCGACGGGACGAACAGCTCCGCGAAGATCAGGGCCACCCCCGCCAACAGCAACAGGATCGTAATCAGTTGAGGATCCATCGATCGTTCCGGCACCAGATCATCTTCGGGACACTCCTACTCCGCAATCAGGCACGGAGCCGCGACCAGCGCCGCTCTCGTATTCTAGGTCACCCGGCGAGAATGGTCTCTCCCAAATGGGGTCTGGTCCATTCAAAACGCTTCCCACCGAGCCTGAAACCATGGAGCTGATTTCAAGTTCAGACCGTGAATCTCCTGGCCAATCTGCTAGGAGGCGAAACTCGTCGATACGCAACGGTTTGCCCAGACAGCAGATCCAAGACGTCGTCGACTAATTCCGTGTCGCCAGTTCGTCGAGGCCGAACAGCACTCGAGCCAGGATCGTCCAGGCCGCCGCCTCGGAATTCTCGTCGGCATCGTTGCCGGAAATGGCGTTCGCATCGAGTTCGCCTGCGGCCAATCGCCTGCGTTGTGTGGCGATGAACTCCGACAACCGAGCCTGCTCCAAAGAATCTGGTGAGCGAGAGAGGACGCGTTCGAATGCCGATTGTAGCTTGTCGTCATCACTCCCAGCGGTAACGGCCAGTTGCCGCCCGAGCGCTTGCGCCGCCTCCAGGAACATTTGATCGTTCAAGAGCGTGAGCGCCTGAAGTGGCGTATTGGACCGTTCGCGACGAGCCACGCACGATTCCCCCGTCGGCGCATCGAACGTTGTGTACATCGCAAACGGAGCGGTTCGCTTCATAAACGTATACAGACTGCGACGATATCGATCCGGTCCTTGACTTGCGGACCAGTGCGGACTGCCGTACGCCGCTTCGGTCACGCCATCTGGCTGAGGTGGGCGCACGCCCGGCCCCCCCTTGGTGTAGGACAACAGACCAGCTGCGCGCAGGATGCTGTCACGCAAGACTTCCGCCTCCAATCGAGGACGCGCCGCCCGAGCCAGCCACACGTTCTGCGGATCGAGTTCCAACGTTGTCTGATCCACCGCCGACGACTGCCGATACGTTGCGCTGAGCACCATCAACCGATGCAACCGCTTCAGCGACCAACCTTGTTCCATGAATTCCATGGCGAGCCAATCGAGCAATTCGGGATGTGAGGGGGGCGCCCCCTGAGTCCCCAAGTCATCCACAGTCTCGACAAGTCCCCGACCAAACAGCGCCGCCCAGTGCCGATTCACGACAACTCGCGCGGTCAATGGGTTCTCTCGGGAGACGAGCCAGCGTGCTAAACCCAGTCTGGTCCGTGGCTGATCAGCGGGCCAGTCATGCAACACTGCGGGCGTTGCTGGGGCGACCTGAGCCGCTGGTCGCAGATATTCCCCGCGTTCATGGAAGTGGGTCGGTCGCGGGTTCTCTGGCGGACGTTCTCGGAAAACGAGTGACGTCGGCAACGCCAGCGGTTCGCGAAGTCGACGAACTTCCGCTGCCGGTCCGCTCAATTCCGCCACCTGTAACAAGAACTCCTGAGACAGCCGCTGCCGCTGATCAGGCGTCAGCAACGCCTCTGGCACAAGTAGCAAGGCCTCCACTTCGGCGGTTACATCCTGTGCGGCTGGGCCCCAATCCTCAGAAGTCGCCTGGAGACGGAAGCGACCGAGCGAACTGGAATAGTGTCGACCAAACTGCATCTTCAAGCGCAATTCAGCAGCTGCTGGAATGGGCTGGTCGGGAATGAACACCGCCGTGTGCCGCTCTCCCTGCCGACCATGCACCGACCAGCCAGTCTGAGGATCCCCATCCAAGGTCAGTGCGGCATTGACCGGGTTACTGCCAAACCGATTCTTACTGTAGCTCTCCGTCGCGCGCACGAACCGCACTGGCTGGCCATCTGCAAAGAGCTCGAACTCGCCCAGGAAGAAGTCCCCTTTGGTCCCTTCGTAGAATGTTGTCCCAGGACCATGCGCCGGGAGTGAATCATCTGGGAGCGCTTCCAGTCGCAACGCGGCGATCTCCTGCTTTGCCCCCTCGAAGACCACTTCGTACGTGTCCTGCTTGGTCGTGTCGCCCGAGGCGAGCACTGACCGATCAGGCAGGATCGTCAACAGCGGAAGATTGGAACTCGCCTGCTGCGGCAGCAGAGATTGCCATTGAATCGTTTGCGCTCGCCCCACGGTCAGCCATTCAGTGAATCTCCGCTCGATGAGAACCTTGGAATCGGGTATGGACGGCGTCGCGTCTCCCTCCCAGATCCCCGCAGGATGCGGAATCGGCGCTGGCCACTGTTGGGCGAGTCCGGCCAGCAATTCCTCCGCCCGGATGCGATTCGCCTCTTCTCGCTGTTGCGTCGATTCATCCGGCAGATCGAGATCGATTTCGTCCGTATTGTTGAGCAATGCCATCAACTGGTAGTACTCCGTCTGCGAGACAGGGTCATACTTGTGCGAATGACATTGGCAGCAGAACAACGTCAGCCCCAACCAGGTGGTCCCGGTCGTCGCAACGCGGTCGTTCATCGCGTAGAAGCGAAACTCAAGTGGATCGATGCCCCCTTCCTCATTGAGCATCGTATTGCGATGAAAACCGGTCGCGACCAGTTGGTCGATCGACGGCTCCGCTAACAGATCCCCAGCAATCTGCTCGATGGTGAATTGATCAAATGGCAGATCACGGTTGAGCGCATCGACCACCCAGTCGCGGTACGGCCAGATGGACCGTTCGCGGTCCTTCTCGTAGCCATTTGTATCTGCATACCGGGCGAGATCCAGCCACTTCCTCGCCCAACGAACGCCGTACTCCGGCGAGGCCAACAACCGATCAACGAGCGACTCGTACGCCGTTTCCAGCCCTTCTCGTTCCACCTGTTCCAGGAATGATTCCAACTCGTCTGGTGTCGGCGGCAAACCAATCAGGTCGAGCGAAACCCGACGCGCCAATGTTCGGGCGTCCGCCGCTGGCGATGCGACGAGCCCGTGCTTGGGCAACTGGGAACGTATGAAATGATCAATCGTGTTGACAGCCCCGGACTGATCCCCCAAATCTGGCACAGCCGGGCGCACCGGCGGCACAAATGCCCAGTGCTGCTCATACTTTGCACCACCGGCGATCCAGTCTCGCAGCAGTTGGACTTCCCGCGCTGTCAATGGGGGATGCTGCGGCGCTGGTGGCATCCTCAAGTCGGAATCGTTGGTTGTGATTCGTGCGAGCAACTCACTGCGACCAGGATCGCCCGGAACAATAGCGGCTGTGCCACCGTGTTGCTGGGTGGCCGCCTCAAACGAATCAAGCCGCAGATCCGATTCCTGATCCGCTGTATCGGGCCCGTGGCAGGCAAAGCAGCGGCGGGCCAGTAGCGGACGCACGTCACGATTGAACTGCACAGCCCCCTGCCCTGCAGTGCCCCCAGCTGAGTCGTCATCTGCCCGCAGTTGCGACGTAGAGATGACACTGAGCAAGAGCACGAACCTGCAGAATGAAACTACGCGCATTTCACGAACCCCAGTCAATCGGGAAAAGGGAGCCTGTAGTGCGCAGATTTTAGCAGGTATCAACAACTAGGGAGACTCTTGCGAGTCTCCCTGTGCGATTTACGAATTCACGATTCAGTGAACGATTATGGGCCAGGCGGGCTGATGATCTTGTCGTCATCATCCAAAGCGGCGTACAGACCAGCACCGGCAGCTGCACCAAGCAAAGCGCCCAGCAATCCGCTACCACCACCAGCTCCACCGCCGCCTGCTCCGCCACCCCCTCCGCCAACCATCTGCGGCTGAGTCGACATGGGGGGCAGAGCATTGGCCATTTGATCCGGCGTCATCGGGAGGTTGGCCCGGACGAAACTCGAATCCGCAGGCGCGGCGGCGGCAGCACCAGCCGGTGCCCACACCAAGTGAGTTTCCTCATCGACGTAAGGCAGCTTCGTTGCAGTTGCCTGACCAGCCAATTCCACTTCCACACCCATCGCCAAGAATCCGTAGCGACCAGTGGCAACCATCGTGTAATAGCCTGGAGCCAGCCCGCCAACACGGAACAGCCCCGTAGCATTCGTTTCGCCGTGACTGTCACCGACAGGACGTCCGTCGCGCACGAACCACACCGTCATGTGATCAGCGGCCCGAACCTCACTCGCCGAAGGCACCACAATGTAGCCTTCGGTCATCCCGTCAGCACCAATCTGAAAGGCACTGTACGCATTGATGTTTGCCAGCACTTCGGCTGGCAATACAGCACCACCATCGGCATCGACCCCGCTTGAGGGGTTGTCCATGATCAGGCCGCGCACAAATCCATAGTCCGCAGGAGGAACCAATCCAGCGACAACACCAGAACCCGCCCGCTGTCCGGCCAGCGGGCCCGAGACATAGTGAGCGAAAGTACCAAACCCGTAAGGAGTGTTCACAACGAACGAGTATCGTCCATCTTGCAGCCCTGGAATCTGAAACACACCACCGGGACCAACTTGTGCCTCAGCAACCTTCTGTCCCTTCAGCCCCAGCTTCACAGTCCCTTGCTCCGGAGCGGCCAGTGTTGCGTAGTTGTACAATTCCTGAGCCGTCACCTGCAAATATCCGTCAACAGATCGTGACAAACGGACGTTGTGGGTGACACCATCTGGAACAGGCAGATCTCCCGCATTATCGGCGGCAGCAACGTCTTCTGTCTCTGCTTCCACAGCTGGCGCGACCTCTTCCGCAGCAGGCGCGACGTCTGCCGCCGGAGCAGCCGCCTCAACTGCCGCAGGAGCAGCTGCGTCTGCAGTTGCTGCCGGGGTCGCATCGTCTGCGTGTGCAAACGACACCGCGAAAGCACATGCGAACAAGATGGTGAGGGGTCGAAACATCATTTTTGCACCTGGATATTTGGGAGGCCTGCGCAACCTGGCAAAGCGTAGGCAAATTGTAATGGAGATGCAAGCGGCCCGGAGGTGCGCCTGGAACATCGACCACGTCGAGATTGGGTTAAATGCCCCCATGGCCCCACTCGACAACTGGGACTCCGTCCCAAAACATCACTCGTTTTAGATCGTGGGATCGTCATTATGCCAGAAGTTTCCGCAGTATCCGTGCCAGAAATCTCACGAATCCAGATTTCCCGGAAATGAATTTCCGATCCTTCGCTCTGCAAGGCGATCCTGCCTTCCACCGGTGAACATCCGGTCACAACCCCGACTCTCTTCCCATTGATACTCACAATCACAATCCCACCTGCACTGCTCACAACACACTCGTTCCATTGCCCAGGCGGACGGGTCAATGGGGGCACATTTCGCAATTCGTTGTCCGATTTCGCCGAACCACTTGGAAACGTGCTCCCTGCGGTTGAGTGATGCAGTTGGATCTGCAGCGAATCCGGCCACAGTCGATCCTCACCTGAGGTAAACAGCAGCAAGCCGCTGTTGCCATTCTCGTCCTCTGGATAGCGCCACTGGAACCCGAGTTCGAAATCGCCAAAAGTCTTACGGGTTTGCATATAGCCGTACGGCTCACCAGTGCAGACGAGAATCAACTCGTCTGGCTTCTCGCCTGATTGGATCTTCCACGTCTCCCCTGGCGGTGAGTCCTTCTTGCTGCTGAAGAATGACCACTCACCGTTGGGAAAGTCCTTTGTCAACAACACCTGACGTGGACCAAATTTTGGCATTTGCGGGTCCAGTTCCTCCGCAGGAGAGGCGGGCTCAACGGCCTCGCCGCCCGTTGTCCCCACTTCGGTATTCTCGACGCCATTCTCCTGATCTTCCTGAATAGAAGCTGGCGTTTCGCCCATCGGCTGCTGAGGATCTGCGAGACCGGTGACGGTGAGAACCATCAAAACGAGCAGGCAAAGCAGGGGCGTAACAATACCGCGTCCACATTTGGGACGTCGTAAAACCTGAGGGAAAGTGGACTCCGCACACATAAGGAGGCGACAACAGTTTGAACTTCCGCCCCCATCCCTGTGGCGATTCGCTGACGATCCGAACCCATGAATCTCGATTCATGCTACTCAAAAACAGTGAACACGTCGAGAAAGTGCTGCGATTTCACCAAACTCCCCATTGATCAACACTCTCCGTTCACCCTTTGCCACGCGGCCCCCCCCCCACACACCTCGAATCCTGTATCGGCATTTACACCGACGGTCCAGGCAAACTCCAGCCGAACAAGCTCCAGCGACGTAGCCGGTACGCCACAAAACCGTTCCGGAGCAAGTCGGGTGTGCCTGATGGATCGGTGACCGCCGTTCAGCGGCAGGTCTTCACCCTCGCGCGGCGCAGCCAAGACCGGGAGAATCGAAACCCGGGGGCCGTCGACGATCAGCCTGCAGCAATCGTCAATACGTTCCCCCTAAATCGCCACCCGCCAAGCATCAGATGGAGGCCACCGGCGCTGGCAGCGTCGTGGACGAACACCATCTGTTCAGATCCACACAGATCCCAGTCATCACAAAAACACGATTGGCAACTACAAGCTCAAACGGTAACCTGCAGCCTCACGCATCCGTAGCTCAATTGGATAGAGCACCGGTCTTCGGAACCGGGGGTTGGGGGTTCGAATCCCTCCGGGTGTATTTGGGGACTGCGGATGTATTCTTTGGGATTGCTGTCCCCTTAGTGGCGCTGCCTGCTTCTTGGGCGAACTGTCGCGAGTGGATCGAGGGAGGAGCATGTGCGTTTCTCTCTTGCAGGAAACGAGTGTTGCTTTCACCAATTCGGTGACTAATCCAATTCAGGCATCGTCCCAGCCATCACGATACGACACCGACTTGAGATCTGCGTCCGCTACTGTCGAGTTTGTGATGGTCTCTGTTGCGGGATCCCAGTTCAGCTTCTGACCGAGTCGCTGCGACAGGTAGCCCAGGTGTCCAGGGGTGATGGATTGGTGGGCTGCTTTCGCGGGAGCGATGCATTCTTTCCGGCTCGAAATGCAGTCGACAAAGTTCCGTACATGCGGCACGGTCGCTTCCACTTTGGGCAGCGATGGCAACCCCTTCAGAATCTCGGGGCGCGACGCCTCCATGTGACCGCGGCGCACGTACAGCCACCCTGTCTCGCCAAACCATTTCACACCTTGCGAATTGCGGCTGGAAATCGTCGACGTGACTCCGTCCGCGTAGCGACAAGCGATGGTGTACTGGGCTGGTGTATCGTACACGTCGGTCGGTGGAAACACCCACTCAACTGCGTGGACTTCGCATGGTCCCTGTGTCTTTAGCGAAAGTTGTGCGATGTCGTTGTGATGGCCGATCCAGTCCATCAGCACTCCTCCACCGTAGGCACGATGACCACGCCACCAGCGGTGATGGCGCGCCCTCATGTAGGGCAGTTTCGGGGCGGGGCCACACCAGCGGTCGTAGTCGAGACCGCTTGGAGTATCCGCGACTTCGACCGAGTCCTGCGGCTCGGCATAGCCGGGTGGCAGACCGACTTCAATCCGCTCAATCCTCCCCAACACTCCCGACTCGATGAGTGCCAGCGCTCGTTGAAACAATGGATCGGACCGCTGCTGCGATCCAGTCTGGAAGACGGCCTGATGCTTGGCCACCGCTTCGCAAATTCGTTGCCCTTCACCAAACAGATGTGTGACCGGCTTCTCGCAATAGACATCTTTCCCATGTCGAATCGCATCCAGCGTACACAGGGCATGCCAGTGATCGGGTGTTGCGACCACGATTGCGTCGAGGTCGCCAGCGGCACACAGTTCGCGTGAGTCAGACGTCGTGCGAGGTGCTGGTGAGCCGGACTTCCGCACCCGCTCGACCGCCGGTTGCAGCCCCATCGGTGCCCCCTGCCCCCACGACCGATCTCGATAGTGCAAATCGTGAACATCGCACAGTGCGACAATTGCCACGTTGGACTGTGCGAGGAAAGCGTCGAGGAGATTGAAGCCGCGCGACCCCAGTCCAACGATGCCAACCTGAACCTTCTCATTGGCCCCCACGGCGGCAGGCAGCTTACCCACAGGCCACGTGGACAACGTCAGACCAGCGACAGAAGCACTTAGAAACTGACGACGTGTGATGGGACTCATGCACGGCTCCTCTCGAACGGTTTGATCTGTTGCAGGTTTCCTCGTCACACAAACGCCCGACACGCCAATTTATGTCGCTGAGGGACGAATGAGTTCCATCAGCAGTGTCCCTAACTGAGCTGCCGCTTGTCCACGCGAAAGCGCTTGTGCTCCAGCACTTCGAGCCGCTTGCAGTTCCGCCTCGCGCACGTGCGATGCATAGACGATCACAGGATGCCCCAATTGCAGCAACAGGCCAATGTCCAAGCCGGGCTGTGTGAGTTCCGCGACCATCGCGACCACGACCCCGGTCGCTGCAGCCTCCAGCGCGCGTTCCAAAGTCGGCACAGTCACAGGCCGTAAGCCAGCGCGGCGGATCTGCCCTTCCAGCTGAGCCGACGCCATCAAGTCCGCCGTCAATAGGATTACGCGTTTGTCGGCAGCTGCTTCCGCAGTCTGAGTCATTCCTAATTCTCCTGTTCACTGGGTGAGAACGGCGCCAGCAATGTCGATTGACCTGGGACCACTGTCAGTTCTGGGGCCTCATTCAAGGGAAAGAGCACGCGAAACAAGCTTCCACGCCCTAACTGGCTTTCCAGTTCGATCCGCCCACCGAACTGAGACACCAGATGCTTCACAATCGCCAATCCCAATCCGGTGCCAGCGTCGTTGCGGGATCGAGCCTTGTCGACCCGGTAGAACCGCTCAAAGATGCGGTCTCGATGTTCCTCGGCGATCCCCACCCCTGTGTCCTCGATTTCCAGTACGGCGTCGTTTCCAGCGGCCCGCCAGCGGACACGAACTGTGCCGCCAGACTGGTTGTAATTAATCGCATTCGTCAGCAAATTCTGGATAATGGAGCGCAGCCCGACCGGTTCGCCCCGAACGGTCAGTTCGGTCACTTCGGTTTCCACGACGATGTCGATCTCACGAGACTGGGCTATCGCGACTCGTTCACTCACGCATTCGAGGACAAACTCGTCCAATCGCAGCGGCACAAGCACCAGAGTTTCCATCTGCGATTCAATGCGTGCCAACCGGAGAATGTCCTGCACGAGTTCAAGCATCTTGCCAGATTGCTCGACAATGCGGTCCAGAAAGATGCCACTGTTTTGAGCGTCGTCCATTCCTCCGTCAAGCAAAGTTTCCGCATAGCACTGGATTGCCGTCAGGGGCGTCTTGAGTTCATGCGAGACGCTAGAGAAGAAATCCCGCCGACTCCGTTCCAGCCGCTTGAGTTCGGTCACATCCCGCAGCATCAACACGAACCCGGTCCCCGGACCGAGGGAGACGCCAAACGAAGAAACTTCGACCACGTTCCGCTGTCGGCTTAATTCAATCCGTACGACAGATGGCAACTCCGAAGACAACAAGTCATCCACATGTGCCAAGAGCGACTTATCCCGCACCACTTCCCACAGCGCCTTGTTCACCAGATCCCGTCCAGGCAATTCAAGCATTCGCCGCGCGGCGGGATTCACGTACAAGATCGCCTGCGACTGATCAATGGCGACGAGCCCCTCCGACATCGATTCCAGGACGGTTTGCAACAACTTGCGATCATTGACCAGTCCTTGCTCGCGGCGTCGTAACCATTCGACCGTCGCGTAGACCCGTTGCGCCGTCTTGTTCCATTGCTGCTCAATCTGGAGGAACTCATCGGGCGAGTTGGAAAACCGAGTGGGAGGGCGCAGCTCTTCCTCGGTGAGTGCGCGTTCCAGTAAGCGCAAGTTTTCCACATGTTCATGGAGCAGTCGCCGATGATGCTGCAGCACCTGCCAACACAGTGCCGCGCCAATAAAAGCCCCCACACAGCATTGCCAAAGGAGCACGTTGCCGGGAACATTGGCAAAAGCGCCGACTAGCAGACATCCCACAATGGGACCTGCGGCACACAGCAGCAATTGCATTCGAAAACTGAGAGCGGTCATTGCCAGAGATTCGAAGGTCGGTCGACGCGAATCGTTACTCTAACACTCCCCTTGCCTCATGTCGTGGCACCTCGACAAGAACGCCCCTCTGCACGATCCGACCGCGCTGGCCAAGTTCGGTCGGCTCGATGTCGTCGCCCGGCTGATCGTGGAAGGCTATATGATCGGGCAGCACAAAAGCCCGTTCAAAGGGTCCAGCGTCGAGTTCGTCGAACATCGCCAATACTACCCGGGCGATGAGATTCGACACATTGACTGGCGGGCCTACGGCAAGACCGGTCGCTACTTCGTCAAGGAGTTTGAAGAAGAGACGAACCTGCGGGCGTATCTGGTGATGGACGCCTCCGGCAGCATGGCGTATCAGGGAAAGACGCTGTCGAAGTTTCATTACGGACGCCTGCTTGCCGCCGCGCTGGGTTACCTGCTCGTCTCGCAGCGTGACGCGGTCGGCCTGTCGATTTTCGACACCGAGATTCGCGAACGTCTCGAACCAGCCACCAGCCCGCGCCGGTTTCAGCAAATCGCTGATGCTCTGGAGAAGACGAAGCCCGGCCAGGAAACGAGCCTGTCGAGCGTCTTTCTGAAACTGGTGCCAACGCTCAAACGCCGCAGTCTGGTGATCGTCGTCAGCGACTGCTTCGACAAGATTGAAGACCTCGCCGTGGTCCTGCAGCAGTTGCGGCATGCCCGGCACGAGGTGCTGCTGTTTCAGATCATTGCCCCGGAAGAAGAAGACTTCCCGTTCACCAAACCGACCCAGTTCCGCAGCCTGGAACTCGATTCGCACCGCATCTTGACCGATCCCCATCGCCTCAGACAGGCGTACCTGGAACAGTTCCACAAGTTCCAGCACGATCTGAAACAACTGACGGGCAACCTCGGGATCGACTACTGCAAGCTCTCCACGGAAGACCCCTACGACCTCGCCCTGGGAGCATTCCTCGACCAGCGTGCCCGCCGCACGAAGTAGGAGGCGATCAGCCATTGGCTGTCAGCATACGATTCAACACCTCAACGCCTCAACGAGGCCCGCAGGCCCCTCAACGCTCATGTCTCGCACGTCACGCAACGCCCCACGTAAGCCAGCCACGAAGTTGCCGCATTTGCGTAAGAAACTGCAAAAACAGCAGACAGCCCCGCCGCGACAGCGTCCTGCGAGCCGATCGAAACAGAAGTGAACTCCCCCTCCCCATTGCCACGTTCGTCCCGACGTCGCTGGATCTTCCGGCTGATGTACGTCGGCTATCTGGTGGCCCTGACCGTCATCGCCTATCGCGCCTACCTATGGTGGATGTTCTCGGTTCCGCCAGCCGATCTCACCAATCACGTCGACCCGATTCGGACGTTCTATGGAGAGTTGTTTCGGCGCGGAATCGTCGATTCGGAAGCCAACTCGCTCGTCGGCGATGGACAACTGCCACCTCTTGAAATCCTGCTGTTGGGCGGCTCCGTCGCCGAACAGGTAGCAACGAAACTTGAACAGGAGCTCACCTTACGTTGCCAGCGTCCCTGCCGCGTCCACAACGCCGCACTTTCTGCACACACCACGCAGGATAGCCTCAACAAGTTGCAGTACCTCACCGAGCAAGGGCGGATGTTCGATCTGATCGTCGTCTACCATGGCATCAACGACATCCGCATGAACTGTGTTCCCGCCGAGTTGTTTCGCGACGACTATTCCCATTGCGGCTGGTATCGCAACATCCAGGAACTCAAACAGAACTCCAATCTGTCGCTGCAACGAGTCGCGCGCGACGGTTGGGAGAATCTCATCGGACTCGGTGTCCCCGATCCCGACATGCTGGACTACGGCGCCGACATCAAGACCGGTCCCGCGTTTCGGCAGCATCTGGAAGCGATCGGGCGATTGGCCGATGCCCAGCACACGTCGTTCGTGCTCGCCACATTCGCCAGTCATTTCGCCCCTGGATATACCCGAGCGGCCTACGAGGCGGGCGAACTGGACTATGCCGACGGGCAATACCAACTCGCGATTGAACTGTGGGGGCACCCCGAGAATGTGCGGCGCGGGCTTGAGATCCACAACGGGGAGATTCACGAACTCGCCGCCAGCCATCCTGAATGGCAATTGATCGATGTCGCGTCCGAGTTGCAAGATGTCGGTAACTTCTCTGATGTCTGCCATCTCTCCCCCGCCGGCATCGACCGCTTCGTCGCGTTTGTCGCTGATCAACTGCAACCGCTGCTGATCACCATGACGCACGACCCACAGGACAACCAACACTGATGGCCGAACTCGTCGCCTACCACGAAGCGGGTCACGCCTACGTCGCTCTGCAACTCGGCGCCAGGGTGCTGTCGCTGACGATCGATCCTGACTGGGATGATGGCCCTCAGCGCTACGGCGACACCGAGATCGCCTGGGACACTGACGAGTTAACCGATGAAGAGTTTCGCCATCATTCCATTCTCGTCGCCCTGGCGGGCCCAGTCGCGGAGATGATCCACACCGGCGATCCCTTCCACCCCGCCCT
>JAGQQB010000169.1 GCA_020426425.1 Planctomycetaceae bacterium
ATTGATGAGCATGAACATGAGGGCGAACTCCGCTTGAGCAACAGGCCGCTCGGTCAAGTGATGCTCGTCGATAATGCCCCAGCGTCCGCCCCGCTGCTGGTGGTCGACCAACTGGACGTTCACAAAGGCCAGGCAGTCAACGCCGGCGAAACGCTGTGCCAACTGGTCGATTTGAGCCGCCTGTACATTGAGGGACACGCCTTCGAACAGGATGCTGCCGCACTGAGTCATGCGGCGGAGCAAGGCTGGACGATCACCGCGATCCTCGGCGATCCCGCTGATGGCAACGTCGTCGAAGGCTTGCGATTGGCATACTTGGGAAACAGTGTGGACCGCGAGTCTCGGACGCTGCCGTTCTACGTCGATCTACTCAACGAAGTCGTCCGCGACACGGAAAACGGTGACCACCAACGCTTCATTACCTGGCGGTATCGACCCGGGCAGCGTATGCAACTCGAGGTTCCCATCGAGGAATGGACCGATCAAATCGTGCTCCCGGTCGATGCTGCGGTGCAGGAAGGGGCCGATTGGTTTGTCTTTCAGCAGAACGGCAAACGCTTCGATCGGATCGCGGTCCATGTCCGGCATCGAGATCAACGCAGTGTCGTTGTGGCCAACGATGGCTCCCTGTTCCCAGGCGATGTCGTCGCGCTGAAATCGGCGCATCAAATGCAGATGGCAATTCGGAACCAGTCAGGAGGAGCGGTCGATCCGCACGCGGGGCACAACCACTAAGTGTCTTTGCTGCTCGCCCCGCTCATTTTCCGACTGGTCCTAAAGGATGCCGTCCGATGCTCAACGCCATTATCCGATTCTCGCTGCAACACCGGCTGCTGATTGTCGCCATCGCCCTGTTCCTGACCGGCTATGGCAGTTGGCGCGCGGCCAGCATGCCAATTGACGTCTTCCCAGACCTCAACCGCCCCCGAGTGGTAATCATGACCGAAGCGCCCGGCATGGCGCCGGAAGAGGTCGAGACCCTGATTACATTTCCGCTCGAAACAGCTCTCAATGGGGCGAACGGCGTCGACGTGGTGCGGAGTTCGTCGGGCGTCGGGATTTCCGTAATCTATGTCGAGTTCGACTGGGGAACGGACATCTACACCGATCGGCAGATCGTGGCTGAGCGGATGCAACTTGCGCAAGAACGGATGCCGAAGGGGATCAATCCTCAACTCGCGCCGATCTCCAGCATCATGGGACAGATTCTCATGCTCGGCATGTGGAGCGACGATCCCAATGTCACGCCAATGGAGCTTCGCACTTCTGCCGACTGGGTGGTGCGGCAACGCCTGCTAACGGTGCCAAAGGTGTCGCAGGTCTTCACCATGGGGGGGGATCGAAAGCAGTTCCAGGTGCTGGTCGATCCCGAATCACTGTTGCGGTATGGAGTCACACTGCATCAAGTCAAAGAGGCGGTGATCAACAGTAACGAGAATGCCACCGGAGGATATCTGGATCAGCAGGGGCCCAATGAACTGCTCGTCCGAGCGTTGGGGCGGCTGAAGTCGATTGACGACCTGGAACGCGTTGTCGTGGTTGTTCGCCAAGGCCGGCCGGTAACACTCCAGCAGGTGGCGCGCGTGGTGGAAGCGGCCCAGGTAAAGCGCGGGGACAGTTCCGCCTACTTGAGAGTGACCGACGAAGCGACTGGCAACGAGCGCTGGAGTGGCGGACCTGCGGTCGTGTTGACGATCAACAAGCAACCCGGTGCCGACACGCGTCAACTGACGTCCGACATCATGGAGGCGGTCCACGAACTTGAGGCGACGTTGCCACCGGGGACACGGATTGAGCCGTTGTACTCGCAGGATTCGTTCATCGACCGGGCGATCCAGAACATTGAAGAGGCGCTGCGTGACGGCGGTCTGCTTGTGGTGGTCGTACTGTTCCTGTTCCTGCTGAATTTGCGGACGACATTCATCACGCTGACGGCGATCCCGCTGTCGCTCGTGACGACTGCGATCGTGTTCGACTATCTGGGCCTGTCGATTAACACGATGACGCTCGGAGGACTCGCGGTCGCGATTGGCGAACTGGTCGACGATGCGATCGTCGATGTCGAAAACATCTTCCGTCGTCTGAAGGAGAATCGCGCCGCCGAGCATCCGCTGCCACCATTGCTGGTCGTTTTTCGGGCGAGCGCAGAGGTGCGCAACTCGATTGTCGTCGGGACGATCATCGTGATACTAGTGTTCGTTCCGCTGTTCGCACTCGGGGGCATGGAAGGGCGGCTATTCGCTCCGCTGGGAATGGCGTACATCGTGTCGATTCTGGCATCACTTTTCGTCTCGCTCACCGTGACGCCGGTCCTGTCGTACTGGTTGCTGGCGGGCCGCACGGCATCGAGAGAAGAACATGACGGACCGGTGCTGCTCGTGCTGAAGTGGCTCGCCGACAAAGTGATTCGCTTCAGCCTGACTTTTCCGCAACTGAACCTGCTGGTCACCGTGGGTATGGTGCTGCTGGCGGCGCTATTCGTCTCGCGACTCGATCGCGACTTCCTGCCGCCGTTCAACGAAGGAGCGGTTCAACTGAATGTCATCCTGCCGCCGGGCACGTCCCTGGCAACCTCGCAGGAGATCAATCAATCGGTGGAGGCGGAACTCAAGGCCCTCGAGGACGTGATTCGGTTTGCACGCCGCACGGGCCGAGCCGAACTCGACGAACATGCCGAAGGAGTCAACATGACGGAATACATCATCGAACTCCGTCCCGACTCCCCGCGTTCACGCACGGAACAACTCGCCGAGATCCGTGAGGCGATGACGCATGTGACCGGCATTGTGACCGCCGTTGAACAACCAATTTCCCACCTCATTTCGCACATGCTCTCGGGAGTGAAGGCGCAAATTGGGATCAAGTTGTATGGCGATGATCTCGACATTCTGCGAAGACAGGCCGAAGCATTGAAAGCGGAGGTGGAACTCGTCCCCGGCGTACGGGATCTGATGATCGAGCCGCAGGTGATCATTCCGCAACTGCGGATCGAACTCAATCGCGATCAGTTGCAGCAATACGGACTCACCGCCGCTGCGGTGAACGAGTTCATCGGCACGGCAATGAACGGGGACGTGGTCACCGAAGTTCTGGTCGATCAACGAACCATCGACGTAATCGTCCGCATGGAAGAACAGTATCGCGAGGACATTCATGCGTTGCGGCGACTGTCAATTGAGCTCCCCGAAGGAGGCCGCATTCCACTCTCGGCGGTCGCGCGAGTGTATGAGTCGGGGGGACCGAACACCGTCAACCGTGAACATGTGCGGCGGCGGATCGTACTGCAGTGCAACGTCGCCGGACGGGGCGTGGTCGATGTCGTGCATGACATCCAGGAGATCGTGAAACCGGTCGTGGCTGAACTCCCCTCAGGGTATTTCGTGGAATACGGGGGGCAATTCGAGAGCCAGCAGTCGGCAAGCCGCGTCATCGGATTGCTGTTCACCGTCTCGGCGATTGGTGTCTTCCTTGTCCTGTACACGATGTTCCGCTCCGTCAACCTGTCGTTGCAAGTGATGGCGGCATTACCCATGGCGTTTATCGGCTCGGTGATCGCACTGGTGATCACCGGGCAGACATTGACCATCGCCGCGATGGTCGGATTCATTTCGCTCGCCGGGATCGCCTCGCGCAACGGAATTCTGTTACTGAACCATTACCTGCATCTGGTGCAGCATGAAGGGGAAGGCTTCACCAAATCGATGATCATTCGCGCTGGTCTGGAACGACTGGCTCCGGTGCTGATGACGGCGCTTACCTCGGGCATTGGCCTCGTGCCGCTGGTGCTGGCGGCGGGCGAACCAGGAAAAGAAATCCTGTACCCAGTTGCGACCGTCATTCTCGGCGGACTGATCAGTTCCACGTTGCTGGACTTCTTTGTGCATCCTGCACTGTTCTGGCTGTTTGGCCTGAATGCTGCTCGACGCGTCGTCGCGGAAACGCAATCGGAAGTCGAACTTGTTGAAGAGACCGCTGTCGAGCATCCTGCGGCGGCGTCTCCTATTCTCACTCACCCAACGCCTGTATAGGACAATCTTCATGAAAATCGCATTCACGTTCACTCTGCTGGCGAGCAGTCTCTGCCTGATCACCATCGGCTGCGCTCCGGCGCCAGCGCCAAGTCCGCCTGCGAACCAGACAACGTCCGGCGATGGACATGATCATGGCGCCCACGAACACGCCCATCCGACCGAAGGTCCACATCATGGAAGCCTGATCGAGCTGGGCAACGAGGAGTATCACGCCGAACTGGTCCACGATACCGAGTCGGTGACGATCTACATCCTCGACGCGGCCGCGAAGGTGGCTGTACCGATCAGCACCGCGAACATCACCATCAACGCGGTGGTCGACGACATGCCGCGACAATTCGAACTCGCCGCCAACCCAGACGCAGGCGACCCCGCAGGACAAAGCTCGCGTTTCCAACTCACCGACGCCGAGCTAGTCAAGACGCTCGACTCCGAAACGGCACAGCCAAAACTCAATGTGGTCATCAATGACGAGCCATTTCGGGGGACGATTTCGCATGATCATGATCACGGGCATGAGCATTGAGTGGGTAGTTGGTAGAAAACCTCTAACCCCTCACCCCTCACCTCACCTGGAGAGCAAGTCTTCTATCACCCCAACGGCCCTGGCTGCTTCAAGTGTCACACCGTGAATGGGCGCGGCGGTCGCGTGGGGCCGGATTTGTCACGGATTGGAGCGGCCTTCACTCGGGAGAAGTTGATCGAGTCGATCCTGAAACCATCGCAGGAGGTGTCGCCGCAGTTCACCACCTGGAACATGGCCCTCACCGACGGCCGGGTGCTCACCGGGATGCTGGTGCATGAGAATCAAGGGGAGACGACGCTGGGGAACGACAAAGGCGAGTTGACGACGATCCAGACCCTGGACATCGACGCCCGCACCCCGGTGCGGACCTCGGTGATGCCGGACAAGCTCGAAGACCGGATGACAATGCTGGAGTTTCGGCAGCTGATCGAGTTCCTGCAGAGGCTGCGTTAAGGGGCGACGCAGGACTGTTAGCGCTAACCGACACCAGCGTCGCCGCCTGCGTCAACATTTGCGCTAACCACATGTGCCGAGGATGCCCAGGCCCCACATGGAAACCGTAACACACTATCAATCCTACACTTACGAACACTGCCAAAGTAACCACAACGACTGGCACGGGAACTGCAATACCTGAAACCGTTCACAACTCAGGAGGGCAGAACCATGTTTCTGAAGCAGTATTACCTTGGCTGTCTGGCGCATGCGTCGTACATGATTGGCGACGAGGAGACAGGCGTGGCCGCCGTCGTCGATCCTCAGCGGGACATTGATCAGTATCTGGTCGATGCCCGCGAACACGGCTTCGAAATCAAGCATGTGTTCCTGACGCACTTCCATGCAGACTTCCTGGCCGGTCATATCGAACTGCGGGATCAGCTCGGAGCACAGATCTATCTGGGCGCCCGGGCCGAAGCGGAGTACGACTTCGTCCCGCTGCATGAAGGGGACAGCGTCGAGTTCGGCAACGTCCGACTGCAGGCGCTCGAGACTCCAGGGCACACGCCGGAAGGCTTGTCGCTGCTGGTCTTCGATACGACGAAGAGTGCGTCGACACCACAAGCTGTGCTAACGGGTGACACGCTGTTCATCGGTGATGTCGGTCGGCCCGACTTGCTGGCTTCGATTGGTGTCACTGCCGACGAACTCGCCGAGATGCTGTACCACTCAGTCCAGAAACTGAAGGGGCTGCCGGACGAAACACTTGTCTACCCTGCTCACGGAGCGGGATCACTGTGTGGCAAGAACCTCAGTGACGAAACCGTCAGCACAATTGGCGAACAGAAGAAATACAACTACGCCTTGAGGGACATACCGCTTGAAGACTTCGTGCCGCTGGTGCAGGTCGAGCAGCCCGATGCTCCCGAGTACTTTGTGTACGATGCGATCAAGAACCGCCAGGAACGCGAGAACCTGGAAGCGACGATGCAGAAGTCACTCGTCGCGCTGTCGCTGGAAGACGTGCTGCAACGACAAGCCGCTGGAGAGCAGGTGGTCGATGTCCGTGATGCCGTAGAATTCGATGCCGGGCATCTGGCAGGTGCGGTGCATGTCGGTCTGCGTGGCAAGTACGCCACTTGGGCCGGGACCGTGCTCGGACATGATCGTCCGATCATCGTCATTGCTGACGAAGGGGAAGAGGAAGAAGCAGTGATGCGTCTCGGACGCATCGGCTTTGACAATGTCGCCGGTTATCTGGCCAACGGCATGTCCGCCCTCGTCCCGCATCAGGATCTGGTACAATCAGTGGAACGGATCACCGCCCCCGCACTCCAGGAACGATTGGTCGCCGATGCACTCCAGGTATTGGACGTGCGGAGCGAACGGGAGCGGGCGACGGTCGGCTACATCGAAGGCAGCCTGAACATTCCGCTCAACCATCTGGAAGAACGGATGGCTGAAGTCCCTGCCGGAAGGCCCCTCGCGGTTCACTGTGCCGGAGGCTATCGCTCGGCGATCGCGGCGAGCCTGCTGCAGAAGCATGGCATTGTCAACATTCTGGATGTCGTGGGTGGCTTCCAGGCCTGGGTAAAATCCGGTCTGCCAGTCACCGAGGAGGCAACTGCGACATCCCCATAAAACGGAACCACAACAGGTGGGTGACTGTCCTCGCGACAGCAGATGCCTTTCGATTGGCCCGCCGAAAGTCGTCTGGGAAGCTCGACCTCACCCACCTGTTGCTTTTGATCCTTCCGGTGCCGGGTCCAGGTGCTGGCCGTTGACCAGCGATCCATAAGACCAAAACAACCCTCCTCGATTCGTCGAGGCATTACTCAAGGAAAGAGACATGATGACCACAACCCTCAACACGATTACCGCTCAGGAACTGAAGCAGAAGCTCGATCGGGGCGAAGCGATTGAACTGATCGATGTCCGCACGCCGGTCGAGTACCGCGAAGTGCATGTGCAGTCGGCCAAGAATGTTCCACTGGACCAGCTCAAGCCGACCGATGTGGTCGCCGGACGCACGCACGCTGCCGAGGCGCCGCTGTATGTGATTTGTCGTTCTGGTTCGCGCGGCAAGAAGGCGTGCGAAGCATTTCACGCCGCAGGTCATGCGAACGTGATCAACGTCGAAGGCGGCACCGAAGCGTGCGTCGCCGCAGGCATCCCGGTCAACCGTGGCAAGAAGGCGATGTCGCTGGAACGTCAGGTCCGCATTGCGGCGGGAGCGATCGTCCTCACAGGCGTGCTGCTGTCGCTGTACAACGAACACTTCATCTGGCTGAGCGGATTCGTCGGCGCCGGACTGATGTTCGCCGGCATCACCGACACCTGCGCGATGGGCATGCTGATCGCCAAGATGCCCTGGAATCAGTGCGAGACCGGAAGCTGCAGTACAAAGTAGCGGATCCCGTCTTGCCAACATTGGCAGGCGGTTCGCCGCCAAAAATGTGTGTTGTGTGATGTTCCCCTCCGGCGCGCATGAGCGCGCCGGATTCATTTGTTTCGCAGGCAGGATGTGATCATGAAACTGGTAATTGTGGGAGGAGTGGCGGGCGGGGCCTCGGCGGCGGCGAGGGCGCGTCGACTCTCGGAAGATGCGGAAATCATTCTCATTGAACGCGGTCCCGACGTCTCGTTTGCCAACTGCGGACTCCCGTATCACCTGAAGAAGTTGCTTGTCACGACACCCGACCGGCTTCGTGACCGATTCCGTCTGGATGTTCGCACACGCAGCGAAGTGACGAGCATCGATCGCGCCGCGCGGACCGTCACAATCCATGATTTGAACCAGGACCGCGAGTACACCGAGTCGTACGACAAACTGATCCTCGCACCCGGCGCCTCCCCCATTCGTCCGCCCCTGCCCGGAATCGAACTTCCCGGCGTGCATGTTTTGCGAAACTTGCAGGACATGGACCG